>JBAQMW010000272.1:0-3452 GCA_049303155.1 Thermodesulfobacteriota bacterium
GTAGTGTGCCATAAGTTTTTTATGTTTCTTTTTTCTGTCATTCACAAGATTTTGCTTTAAATACAAAGACATGGATTCCCGCTCAAAAGCTTGTCCCCGCCCGCCATAGGCGAGGCGGACAATCTTAAGCGGGGAACCAGATAAAAAAAGAGAAAGACCGCGGGAATGACAGAAGCGGCAGACCGGGTATTGCGTTTTATGATAAATTTACCTTTTTAAGGAGCGGATTGGTGAAAAGAGGTCAGGAATTCGAGCAGCGTCTGGCTAAGTTAGCCGGGCTAATGGATAAGGGAGTAGAGGCGTATCCGAACGATTTCAAGCCCGGCGCCACTTGCAAGGAGTGCGTTTCGGGTTTCGGAGGAATGGATAAGGAAGCCCTTGCGGGATTGAATAAAACTGTAGTCTTAGCCGGAAGGGTCATGGCATTGCGGGATTTCGGAAAGGCGTCTTTTGCCCACATACAGGATCGAACCGGAAGGCTTCAGGTTTATTTTAAAAGTGAAATTCTTGGCGAGAAGGGTTTCGACACGTTTAAGGGAATAGACATGGGCGATATCGTCGGAGTCGAGGGGGTTCTTTTCAAGACAAAGACAAACGAACTTACGGTCGAGGCCAAAGGCGTGAGGCTTCTTGCCAAGGGTCTGAGCCCTCTTCCGGAAAAATGGCACGGCCTTAAAGATACCGAGGCCAGATACCGCCAGAGATATTTGGACATAATGATAAACGAGGAGGCGAGAGGGGTATTTCTTAAAAGGATAGAGATAATACGCCTCATAAGGGAGTTTTTGGTTTCAAGGGATTTCTTGGAGGTCGAAACCCCGATGATGCAGTTAATACCCGGCGGCGCGGCGGCGCGGCCTTTCGTAACCCACCATAACGCTTTGGGGTGCGATCTGTATCTCCGCATAGCTCCGGAGTTGTATCTTAAAAGGCTCGTAGTGGGCGGGTTCGAGCGGGTCTTCGAAATAAACAGAAACTTCCGTAACGAAGGCACTTCGACACGGCATAACCCGGAATTCACCATGCTTGAGTTCTATCAATCCTATGCCACGTTCGAAGACCTTATGACCCTCACCGAAGAGATGATTAGCTCCATAGCCCAAAAAATCCACGGCACGATGAAGATTCCATACGAGGGAGAGACGATAGACCTTACCCCTCCGTGGACGAGGATAAGCGTCAAAGAGGCTGTAATCAAATACGGCAACTTGAGCGAGGAAGTGTTCAGCGACAGGGATAAGGCGTTTTCAATCTTGAAAAAACTTAATCCCGAAGCCCCGTCTTATTTGAGCCACGGAAAGATTATCTCGGAGATATTCGAGAAGGTCGCGGAGCCGAAGTTCTTCAATCCGACTTTTGTTACGCATTATCCGACGGACGTCTCGCCCCTTTCGAGGAAAAATTCGTCGGACCCGTCCGTAACCGACCGCTTCGAGCTTTTGATAGCAGGAAGGGAAATCGCCAACGCCTTTTCCGAGATTAACGACCCCATAGACCAGAGGGAGAGGTTCGAGCAGCAGGTAAAGGAAAGGGAAGGCGGAGACGAAGAGGCCCAGCCCATGGACGAGGATTTTTTAAGGGCGCTCGAATACGGCATGCCGCCTACGGCCGGAGAGGGCATAGGCATAGACAGGCTCGTCATGCTCCTTACAGATTCGCCTTCCATAAGGGACGTGATACTCTTTCCGCTCCTCAGGGAAGAAAAGGCCGAGTAGCGGTTCCCCCTTTTACAAAGGGGAGACAGAGGGGATTTAAATGGTGCAGATTAATCCCCCCAACCCCCCTTTGAAAAAGGGGGGAGAGAAAAGGGATTTTACAAAGGTGGAGTGGGGGATTAGCTGTGGGATATGAGTGGTTCATAGGGCTTCGGTACATGAAGGCGAAAAGGAGGACGTCTTTTGTTTCCGTGATAACGTTTATCTCGGTCGCCGGGATAACGGTCGGGGTTACGGCCCTTATCATAGTGCTTTCGGTCATGACGGGCTTTGAAGAGGATTTAAGGTCAAAGATAATCGGCATAAACGCCCACGTAACCGTCATGGAGTTCGGAGGCGCGATGAAGGATTATAAGGGCGTAATGAAAAAGGCCGCCAAAGTCGAGGGGGTCGAGGGTGTAACGCCTTTCATATACTCGCAGGCCCTTCTTTCCTCCAAGGGCGGGGTTACGGGCGCGGTCGTAAGGGGCATTGACCTTGAGACGTTTTCTTCGGTCATGATTCTGAAGGAAAAGATAAAGGAAGGAAGCGCGGACGGGCTTAAAAAGACGTTTCGCGAGGCGTCCATGGCAGGAACGCTTCCGGGCATAGTTTTGGGCAGGGAACTTGCGCGCGGGCTCGGCGTTTGGCTCGGGGACGAGGTTAAAGTGATCGCGCCGTCTTTTTCCGGGAGCGGGCTTCCGAGGACCGCGAGTTTTAAGGTCGCGGGCGTGTTCGAACTCGGCATGTTCGAGTACGATTCCGGCATGGCGTTCGTATCGCTTCAAAACGCGCAGACCTTTTTCAAGTTCGACGGCTCCGTGACCGGAGTCGAAATAAAACTTAATGATTTAGACAAGGCCGAGGAGGCGAGAGAGAAAATAGACGCCTCGCTACAGGGACCCTACTGGTCGAGGACGTGGATGGACATGAATAGGTCGCTTTTTTCGGCCATAAAATTGGAGAAGGCGGCGATGTTCATAATCCTGACCCTTATAATAATGGTCGCGGCGCTGAACATGATAAGCAGTCTCATCATGGTCGTCATGGAGAAAGGGAGAGAAATAGCGGTCTTAAAAAGCCTCGGCGCGACCGAAGGCGGCATAATGAGGATATTCATGATAGAGGGCGCGGTGATAGGCATTTCAGGCACGTTTTTGGGCGCCGTCATAGGGGTTTTATGCGCTCTTAATATCGAAACAGTCGTTGGCTTCATAGAGAAGATATTTCATTTCAAGGTGCTTCCGCCGAGCGTTTACTACATAGATAAATTGCCTTCGAAGGTGGACCCGGCGGTCGTTTTAATAATAGTCGGCGTTTCAATTGCGGTGAGTTTTCTTGCGACGGTTTATCCTTCGTGGAGGGCCTCGAGGCTCGACCCGGTCGAGGGATTAAGGTATGAGTGAGGTGAATTATGGCTCTTGATGCGAAGGCTGTTTCAATCGTAAAAGACAAGGCCGAGAATTACTTTAACAAAGGTAAATTCAAGGACGCTCTCTCGACCTACGAGCAGATACGGCTCGAGGGCAAGAAAGACCCGCGCATATTCATCAGGGTCGGGGACATACACAGGAAGCTCGATGAAACGAAACCGGCGATAGAGGCGTATAAAGAGGCTGTCGAGGCGTTCGCCAAGCAGGGTTTCATAATCAAGGCCATAGGCGTATGCAAGATGATTATACAGATGGACCCCTCGGAAGAGGCCGTGCAGAAGAAGCTCGCCAAACTCTACTCCGCATCGAATAAGCCATCCGCGCC
>JBAQMW010000273.1:0-2725 GCA_049303155.1 Thermodesulfobacteriota bacterium
GCGTTCATCGGAACCGTGCGACAAATGGCACGCGCCGCATTCTCCGTCCATCGCCGGCTTATGCGGGACGGCGTCTTTCGCCGTCAGTTCCTTAAACACGCTCTCATGACACGTAAGACAGAGTCCCTTCATCGGCTTTAGAAGCGCGAATTTAATCCTTCCGCCGTGCGGCGAATGGCACGAGACGCATCTTCCCTCCTCCGCGGGGGAGTGCCTGTACTTTACCTTTTCAATGTTCTTTCTGACATTGTCGTGGCACTTATAACAGATGCTCTCCACCTCTTCGACAAGCATCTTGGGGTTATTGCTCGCGTGCGCATCATGGCAACTGAGGCATTTGCCTTCGCTAACGACAACGTGTTTGCCTTCCGCGTCCGCCGGCAGTTCCATGCCCTTATGGCACGTCCAGCACAGTTTTTCCTTGTCCTTCGCGAGCAGCTTCGCTTCCGACGACCCGTGCGGGTTGTGGCACGCGCTGCACTTGCCGCCGCTCACCATGGGGTGCTTCGTCACCTTGTCAAATTCGCTTTTTTTCGCGGCGTGGCATTTATAGCAAAGCTCGCCCTCTCCGGTCAGAAGCATAAAGGTAACGTCGGAGGCATGCGCATCATGGCAGACAAGGCATGAATCTTCCTTTACCGGGGCATGGGTAATCTCCTTTACGAACTTTTCCCTCTTGTGACACTCGTAACAGAGCGAAGCCCCCGTAGCCTTGAGAACGTTCTTGTTTCCCGATGCGTGAGGATCGTGGCAGCCGGTGCAATTACCCTTTTTAACGGCGGTATGAACGGCCTTCTTCGAATGCTTTTTTTCCGCCTCAACGTGGCACTTGTAGCAGAGCTTGGATTCAGTCGCGCGCAATTCGCCCTTATGATCCGAGGCGTGCGGATTATGACAATCCGAGCACTTGGATTCCGCAATCGGCGCATGAATGACGGCCTTCTTGTATCCGGCCTCTTTATCTTTATGACACCCGTAGCAAAGACTCGCGCCGTCCCGAACCGGCTTCAGCGCATCCTTGGAATCGGGCGCGTTATGGCAGCCTGCGCACTTTCTCTCGCCAAACGGCTTATGCTCGTAATTCCTTACAAGCTTCTCTCCGCTCGACGTGTGGGGGGTGTGGCACCCGAGACAATCGCTTCCCGTAACGTTATATTCGCCGTGGGCCTGAACCGAAGCCCTTCCGCCGGTGTCGTGACAGTTGAGGCAAACCTTATTGCCCTCGCTTACGAGCACGTTCGGAAAATCCGACGAATGCGGATTGTGGCAGGCGGTGCAATCCTGCGACGAGGCCTTATGAACAATCTTCTTCTCGAATGCGGCCTTTGCGTGGCAGCTATAACACAATTCGCTCGCCGCCAGCCTTGCAAGCCCCTTATTCTTGGAAGAATGAGGATTATGGCACGCGAGACACTTTCCCTTTTTTAAAGGCGTGTGGACTACCGTCTTTTCAAGCCTGCTTTTATCCTTTTCGTGGCACGTGTAGCAAAGGCCGGCGTCGTTCGCCTTAAGCTTAAGCGCGCCGAGAAGACCGTGCGGCACGTGGCAGCCTTCGCAATTCTTGTCGGCTACGGGCTTATGAAGACGCCCCCCATCCTCGAAGGTCTTATACGCCTTCGCGTGGCAATCAACGCAACTCTTCTTTATGACCTTAGGCCCCTCGCAGCCGGCAATGACCGCTGTGGCCGCAATCAATAAAACTATCGCTCTTGCGATACCCAACTTGGATACCTCCATTTTAATATTCTTCGACCTTTTTGAGTTCGTCTTCGTTTATTTCCACCTTTATATTTTCCTTCAAACGCTTTATATACATGGCCTTCAGCTCGCCGTACTTCTCCGTGCCGAGTTGTTTCCTTATATTTTCCTTTGCCGCGTCGAAGGAGACTGCCTCGCCTTTTTTCATGCCAAGAAACTCGAGAACGAGATAGGCCTTGCCGTCCTTGTCGGCGCGAAAAGGCCCGAGAATCTCCCCTTCCTTTGCCGCCATAAGCGACCCCAACACATCGCCTCCCAACTGCGAGGACGGCACCCAGCCGAGCCGTCCGCCGTCAGCCGCAGAAGGGTCTAACGACTCCTCTTTGGCAATATTGGAAAAATTAGAGCCGGCCTTGAGTTCGGAAATAATCTCCGCGCCCTCTTTCTCCGTCTTCACCTTTATTATTTTCAAATTCAACATGTCGGGTCTTTTGAACTTTTCCGGATACTTACTGTAGTAATCCGAAAGGTCGTCGTCGTTAATCGTCACAAGGGCGGATACCGCCTTCCTCTTGAAGTCGTCTACGAGCTTGCCGTCCCTGTACTTTTTAATCGCCTCCGCCATGCGCGGCTCGTCTTCATAACCGCGGCTCATGGCCTCGTTATCGAGCATCTTAAAAAGAACAATCCTTTTAACGGCTTCCTTTACCTCGCCCATATCCACGCTTTTCCTTAGGCCGGAAGACAACTCCCTCGCGAAAACAACCTTGCCGTCAAAACGCGCCGCCGGTTTGTCCAAAATATCGTCATTACCGGACAACTTGCTTAAAACATCCTCATCGAAGATTATATCCGCCTTCCCTGTCAGATAGCCGAAGTACTCTTTCTCCCTCGCATTCAGCTTTTGGTCGTAAAGCGTCTTCATTATCCTCTTTCGGTCGGAGGAGGACATCTTTGGTTGTTTTTCTTCGGAATCGGATTCAGCGGCCTTTTCCATGTCCGGTGCGCCTGCGTCAACGCCTTGCGG
>JBAQMW010000274.1:0-3046 GCA_049303155.1 Thermodesulfobacteriota bacterium
ACGCGACAGTCGGGCAGATAGGGAATCTCGATTACGAGAATATCACGATAGGCAAGGCCGGACGCTCGAGATGGTTCGGAAAGCTTCCGAGGGTAAGGGGCGTGGCGATGAACCCGGTTGACCACCCGCACGGCGGAGGCGAAGGCAAGAGCAAGGGCGGACATCCGGAAAGCCCGTGGGGCACGCCGGCAAAAGGCTATAAGACCAGAAGACGCAGGGATTCCGATAAGAACATAATACAGAGGAGGAAGTAAACGGTGCGTTCCCAGAAGAAGGGGCCTTTCGTAGACGGCCATCTCATGAAAAAGGTCTTAGCCGGAAGCAATGCCGCGAGCAAGAAGGTCATAAAGACGTGGTCGCGCCGCTCGATGGTGGTGCCGGAGATGGTGGGCTTTACGATGGCCGTGCATAACGGTAAGAAGTTCATACCGGTTTTCGTAACCGAGAACATGATAGGGCATAAACTCGGGGAGTTCTCTCCGACAAGAACGTTCATGATGCATTCCGGCGTGAAAAAGACCAAGGTCGCCGGACCAAAAGGATAACGGCTCCTCCCTTTTTCAAAGGGAGGTTGGGAGGGATTACGGAATTATGGAAGCCAAAGCAATAGCACGATACGTCGGAACTTCGCCGCAGAAAACGCGCCTTGTAGTGGACCTCATAAGGGGCAAGAAGGTGGACGACGCGATTACCATCCTCGAACTTAACAGGAAGGCCGTCAGCAAGGTCGTGACCAAGGTTTTGCGGAGTGCGGTGGCGAACGCCGAAAACACGAAGAACATGGACGTGGATAAGCTCTACGTCAAGACCATCTGCGTGGATCATGGGCCTACTCTTAAGCGCATATCAGCGAGGGCGATGGGAAGGGCTTATTCCATAAGAAAGAAATCGAGCCACATAACAATAGTTTTGGACGAGAAGGAATAAAGGGAGGTTAGTTTTGGGCCAGAAGGTAAATCCAACAGGTTTTAGAATCGGGGTATATAAGGATTGGCTTTCCCGGTGGTACGGAGAAAAGAATTATGCCGCCTTCGTCCACGAGGATTTGAAAATCAGGCGATTCTTGAAGGCGAAGCTCTATCACGCCGGTATATCTAAGATAGAGATAGAGAGGACGGCTAATAACGTAAAGGTTATTGTGCATACGTCGAGGCCCGGCATAGTGATAGGCAAGAGGGGCGCCGAGATAGACGTAATGAAGAAAGAATTGGCGGCGTTCGCCAAGAACAAAAATATCACCATGGACATAGTCGAGGTGAGAAAGCCGGATTTGGACGCGCAGCTTGTCGCCGAGAACGTGGCCATGCAGATGGAGAGAAGGGTGTCTTTCAGGAGGGCGATGAAAAAGGCCGTTACCACGTCGCTCCGCATGGGCGCCAAGGGCATAAAGATAATGTGCGCGGGAAGGCTCGGAGGGGCGGAAATAGCGAGAACCGAGTGGTACAGGGACGGAAGGGTTCCGCTCCACACCCTGAAGGCCGACATAGACTACGGGCTTGCGGAAGCTAAAACGACTTACGGGATTATAGGCGTAAAGGTGCATATATACAGGGGCGAATATCAGGTGGAACGTCAGGCCGCGCCTTCACCCGCGGCATCGGAATAACGGAAGAGGTATTAGCGGGTCGCGAAAAAATCAAGGATTGTTCAGGCTGTTCAAAAAGCCGGTTAGAGAGATAATTTTATGTTGATGCCAAAGAAGGTAAAATTCAGAAAACAGCACAGGGGCAGAAGACGGGGTCTTGCCTTCGCCGGGAGCACTTTGACTTTCGGAAGCTACGGCCTTAAGGCCGCCGGGTGCGGATGGATTACCACGAGGCAGATAGAGGCCGCCAGAATCGCGATGACGAGATTCGTCAAGAGGGGCGGAAAGATATGGATAAGGATATTCCCGGATAAGTCCGTCACCAAGAAGCCGGCCGAGACCAGAATGGGTTCCGGAAAAGGAGCCCCCGAGGACTGGGTGGCGGTAATCAAGCCCGGACGTATCCTCTACGAGATGGAGGGTGTTGACGAGTCCGTGGCAAGAGAGGCGTTCCGTTTGGCGTCTCATAAGATAGCAATACCAACGAAGTTCATAAAGAGGGCTTGAAGATGAAGGCTAAAGACACGATGAACGCCAAAGACGCGAGGGCCATGACCGTCGAGGAATTAAGGAGCAAAGAGAAGGAACTCAAGAAGGACCTCTTTAACCTCCGCATGCAGAAAAGCCTCGGGCAGGCCGAAAACCCGATGAGGATCAGACACACGAGGCGCGCCGTGGCGCGGGTCAAGACAATAATTTTCGAGAAGGAAAAATAGAGTATGGCAGAGCGTGAGGCGAGAAAAAGACGTTTTAAGGGAACGGTCGTAAGCGATAAGATGAAGAATACGGTCGTCGTCGCGGTCGAGAGGCTTACCGAGCACCCGTTCTACGGCAAGTACCTCAAGAGGCGCGCGAAGTTCATGGCGCACGACGAAAAAGGCCTGTGCAAGGCCGGCGACAGGGTTTTGATAGAAGAGAGCCGCCCGTTAAGCAAACTCAAGAGATGGCGCGTTAAGGACATTCTGGAGAAGGCGAAATGATACAGATAAGGTCCATATTAACCGTAGCGGACAACTCCGGAGCCAAGAGGGCAAGTTGCATAAAGGTCATCGGCGCGTCAAACAAGATGTTTGCCGCCGTCGGCGACGTGGTGGTGGTAAGCATCAAGGAATCCATACCCGACGCTAAGGTAAAGAAGGGCGAGGTTGCCAGGGCCGTGGTCGTAAGGACGGTGAAACCAATAAAACGGGCGGACGGTTCCTACATAAGGTTCGACGACAATTCGATAGTCATTATAACTAAGGACAACGAGCCGGTAGGCACGAGGATATTCGGTCCGGTCGCGAGGGAGCTTAGGGCGAAGAAGTTCATGAAGATAATCTCTCTGGCTCCGGAAGTGCTGTAGGCAATACAAAATGCGTAGGACAGGCGTCCCGCCTGTCCTTAAAGGGCGAAAGGTTTTCGTATATGGAGTATCCGAGATATAAGGTAAGAAAAGACGACAATGTGATGGTCATGAAG
>JBAQMW010000275.1:0-7766 GCA_049303155.1 Thermodesulfobacteriota bacterium
GCTCGTGCACAGTTCGCACGCTTCCGTCCGGACGCGCCACGCGGTGATCTATTGAATAAGGCTTTCTCTCGCGCAAAGCCGCGTTTACAGAATTCACCACAAACTCCCTGTCGTCGGGATGCACGGCGTTAAGGAACGCCTCGTACGTCGCTCCGAACTCGTGAGGCTTAAGGCCGAATATCCTGTATATCTCGTCAGACCATGTGAGTTCGTTTTTGACTATGTCCCAGTCCCAGTTTCCGAGACGCGCTATCCTCTGGGCCTCGGAAAGGCTTTTCTCGCTTTTTTCAATATTAAAAGTCCTCGTTTTTATCGCCGAGGCCATGGCGTTAAAAGACACGGCTAAGCGCCCCACCTCGTCTTTGGATTTAACCGGTATGACTACGTCGTAATGGCCGAACGCTATATAACCGGCAACGTCAGACATCTCCTCGACAGGCCTTACCACTTTCCTTTCGAACACCGCGAAGATTATCCCGATAAGCGTTATTACCACCCCGCCAAGCAAAAGCGCGTCCCTGAACATCCCGTTTACAGGCGCCATGAATTCCGCGGCGTCATACTCCACAATAAGCGTCCATCCATACTCAGGCATGCACATGGCCGCTCCGGCCACCTCCACGCCCCTGTAGCCTGTGTAAACCCCCTCCGTCTCCTCAAGCGACATAAGACACGACGCCACAGGAATGGTGGCGACGAGCTGTTTTAAAACGGCGTTTTTCACGAAACGCGATTCCGTAAGGAAATAACCGTCCTTGTTTACGATGTAAACCTCGAGGGTTTTCTTCCGCCCTTTGTCGAAACTTATCGCTCCCAATTCCTTGCTGAATTCGCCGGAGAGGAGTTTATCCAACTCGGTCAAACGGATAAAGTTCGCAATCACCCCGATTGGTTCACCCGTATCCTTATCGGTAACAAGGGCGGATATGGCGAGCCTCGGTTCATGGCCATTCGCCGCCTCCTGCGCGCTTACGCCCGTGGCGAGCCGGGCCTTTTCAAAAAACTTCTCGTCGGAAAAATCCTTGCCGCCGGCGTTATCCTCGGTAGAGGCCGCGACGCGTCCGGAAAGGTCAATCACGTATATGGAACGAAGGCTCTTATCGAGTGAGAGTTTATTCCTTGAGAGGTGGGCATTGAGGGCGCTTACGCGAGACTTATCCCCTTTAATTATCCTTTTAAGGCTGTCCCTTATGAACCCGTCGCTCGCGAAGTCGGCCGCCCTTCTCTTATTCATTTCGAGAAACTGATAAACCACCCCTTCGTAAACCTCGGCGAGGGCTACGACGCTGTTTACGGCCTCTTCTTCCACGTGCTTTTTATTCCTCGCATAGCCAACGGCAAAGGTGATTACTATCGGCAAAAGCACCAATATGAAAGCAACTAACATCTTTCTCGAAAGAGAATTTAATAATCCCTTCACCTGATTCTCCTTACGATGCTTCTTCTACTGCGCAGAATAACCCCCAACTTAATTCCTGCGGCGGAAGTTTTTTGCGGTTGCGGTCTTTAATGTAGGGCAGACCTTTAGGTCTGCTTCTTTTCTTTTTAGCAGGGCTAAAGCCCTGCCCTACGAACCGTTCGTCCTGAGCCTGTCGAAGGATGAACGACCTATGGGGAAAATTATTTTTTTAACCCTACGAAGGACACACGTCCTCCGCCTTATCAACCGTTCTTAAATCCAAAAGAAATCTGTCCTTAGCCACTCTTCCCAGAATCGGCGGCACGCTTGATAAAAACATCTTGAATATCTTTTCGGGCTTTTCGGACGGGTGCGATACGCTTACGACTTTTGTGGGCATGGCGCAATCCGGAAGCGCGCCGCTCCCGATTATGCTCTCGCTGTCTTCCACGGTTACGGCGTATCCCGCTCCGAGCCTTTTTTCGAGGAGTTTTTTTGCCATCTCGGCGGTCTTTTCTATCTCTTTGAGCGGTCTTGAAATATATCTGAAGGCGGGTATCTTTTCAGCCAAGGCGTCGGGTTTAAGGTAAAGCCTTAAAGTCGCCTCAAGCGCCGCTATGGTCATCTTATCCGCGCGCAAGGCCCTCTTTAAGGGGTTTTCCCTGAGTCGCGCGACCAATTCTTTTTTGCCCGCTATAAGCCCTGATTGAGGCCCTCCGAGGAGTTTATCGCCGCTAAAGGTTACTATATCGGCGCCGCTGGAAATCCTCTCTCTTACGATAGGCTCCTTCTTAAGCCCGAAACGGCTTAAATCAATGAGTGCGCCAGAGCCTAAGTCTTCGACAACCGGGATATGGTTGGCCTTTCCCATAACGGAGAGTTCCTTTATGTCAACCTCGCTCGTAAAGCCCTCTATGGTATAGTTGCTTTTGTGCGCCTTGAAAAGAACGGCCGTATCAGGGGTTATGGCGGACGAGTAGTCTTTCGTATGAGTTCTGTTGGTGGCGCCGACCTCTTTCAGCACGCATCCGCTTTTCTTTATTATCTCAGGGAGGCGGAAAGAGCCGCCTATCTCTATGAGTTCCCCCCTTGAGACAATTACCTCTTTCCCTTCAGCCAGGGTATTCAAGGTCAAAAGAACCGCCGCCGCGTTATTGTTCACCACGCAGGCCGCCTCGGCCCCGGTAAGAAACTTGAGAAGTTCCTCTATTCTGCCGTCTCTCTCGCCGCGCGAACCCTCGTTGAGGTCGAACTCCAAATCAACGGGATTACTTGCGGCAAGCCTTATCGCCTCTACTGCATCATCGGGCAATACTGCCCTGCCTAAATTTGTGTGAAGTATCGTGCCTGAGGCGTTTACGACCCTTCTTAAAGATGAATTAGCAACGCGGTTGATTCGTTCTTTTACGAGTCCGATTATTTTTTCACCGGTTAAATCTTCCGGCTCGCCCCGATGCCTTTGGATACGGGGCGCTCCGTATTGAGACATCGGAGCGCCCCGGAGTAATATACCCTCTCTTAACTCATCGAGAGCAGTTCTTATCATATCCTTTATAAACTCCTGCCCGTATCCTGCGAACGCGTCCTTCAACTCCTCGCAGTTTAAAATCCTGTCAACAGACGGTAAACCTCTTAACGCATTATCACTCATACTTGAAATTTAGCACAATTATCACAAGGACGCAACCCGGTCAATGGTATTGCTTTTTCAGTTTGTCCTTCCCGGAATTCGGGGCGCCTTACTGTGCTGTCAGGAGTTTTCTCCTAACGGCACAACAAGCCGTCAAGCCCCTGATATTCTAATAACTTTTAGCTTTTACGGGTTCACCTATAATATAATACCTGGATTCCCGCTCAAAAGACCGCGGGAATGACAGTTTAGGGAAGGTTTTTATGCGTTTCTTAAAAAGAATCCCGTTTTATCCGGCCGTATCGTTAATCTTCATCGCCGCAATCCTTCCGTTTGCATTCGGCGTGCTCCCGACGGTTCATTTCACATCCGAAAGGATAGACGTGCGCGTATATCCCGATGAGATATTTGTTGACGGTTATTATTTTTATAAAAACCCGTTTCCATTTCCAATAGTTCAGGGCTTTTCCATACCCTTCCCGATAGACAAAGACCACCCTGAGCCGTTTGACGTGAACGTCGAGAGACTGACGCCGGCAAAAAAAACGCTCAGGCTGAGGCGCATCTTCGGAAAGACCGGCTTTGAGGCATACTTCTCCGCCAAAGAGGAGGCGGAGATAAGGGTGTCATACCGCCAGAAGGCCGGGAGCGCGAACGGCGCGTATATTCTTACTACCACGAGACCGTGGGGAAGGCCCCTTGAAAACGGCGTCTATACGTTATATCCTTATGGCACAATTATAGTATCGTCCAACTATCCGTTCAATCTCCCCGGCAATGCGCCGGGTTTCCGTATGACAGGCTTCATGCCCGAAAAAGACTGGCAATTTACATGGAGAAGGGAAAATGGAAAAGAGGAGTAGGAGTATGAGATTTCTAAAATCGTTTTTATCCGCGATGAGCATTGTTCTTGCGACCGCCTCTTATGCCTTCGCAAACAACGCCCCATCGGCGCTTGCGATGTCTTCTGTCTTATTGGTGGTCGTTTTGATAGTGGTCTTGACCATTGTGGGCGGAGGTAACGGAGTGTTTGCGCGGCTCCAAGCGGCTAAGTATCCGTCAAAGGTCCGGCGCACGTTAATGAACATCTTGGAATTCATCGCAGGCATCGTATTATTTTTTATCAGCGTCTACTTTGCGATTTTCGGCGTGGCGGCTTTTTCGATATACGCAATCGTGCGCGGCGTCAAGATGATAAAATGGTCAATAGAAACGAAAAAAGACCGGCCAAGACCTGCGCACCTTGAAGGCGTAAGCCCGAAAAGACTCAAGGCGGCAGGTATTATGCTTATCGTCCTGACCCTGCTCGTATTCGGCTACTCGATAATCAACATCGGAGACATGGTTGACTCCTCCTACAGAAAAAGGGGCTACGCTAATGCGCTGAACACGAATGCGAAAAACGCCCATGCCGCCGCAACGGCGTATCTCACGGATAACCCAAAGGCCGGGATAGTCACGTGCGCGGACATGGAAAAGGCGGGATATAAATCGTCGTTCGATATCACCTGCAATTCAGACATGACCAAGTCTTCGGGCGGGATAAGGATAACAGGGCCGGAGTCGTGGGGGCTTAAAGACCCGATTGCCGTTATTACATACTCAGGGGAACTTACCGAGGCAAAGCCTTATTGATTTGTCTAAGCGGCATATATGGCCGGCTATCAGGAGGTAATACGATGACGGATTCAACGCAAAATCAAGAAAAGCGTAAAAGTCTGAAATGGGTCTTCCTATCAGCCGGAGCGCTGGTTATATTCGACGCTTTATTCCTTAACCAGGGCGTCATCTCGGCATTAATAGGCGCGTGGATGCTGCTCGTCGCCATTCCCCGCGCCGTTTTTTCCACAAAGGTCCCGGAACTAAAGAGGTACCGTCTCAGGCGGGCGGCCGTCTTTATCGGGGCAATGGCGATGGTGTTCGTGTTTAACTGGGCCAACAATCAAATTGCCCGCAAACGCGCTGAGACGCTAATAGCCGCTGTCAAGGCCTTTAACCAGAAGCACCAAAGATACCCCGCAAAGTTAGAGGAGTTGGCGCCTGACTTCATAGACCGCGTGCCGATTGCCAAATACACCTTGACGGACAACTCGTTCCGTTATATCTCGACTCAGGAAAACCACAGCCTGTTTTACGTTTCAATGCCGCCGTTTGGCCGTCCGACTTACAGTTTCGAGCGCAATGAATGGTTTTACGTGGACTGATACGGGATTGACCGGCTCGCAGCCTCGACCGGACGGACGCCGGAGATATGAATGGCACGGCTGGGAAAAGGCATACCGAATGAAGAACTGGACAAGGAGAGAATTCATCGTCAACAGCGGAAGGGCGTTAGTCCTTCTGGGCATAAGCAAAGGCGCCTTCAACACGACGCGCTACAACTTAAGGCTCGAAACGCCGCAGGTCGTCATCACGGGTCTTCCGGCGCCGTTTAAGGGCTTAAAGATTGCGCAGCTTACCGACCTGCACTCATCCTTCATCGTAAGCGAGGGGCTCCTGAGGTCGGCGGCGCGCTTTGTAATGAAAGAGAAGCCGGACATCATCTGCCTTACGGGCGATTTCGTGACAGGCGAAACCAAATTCTTGTCCGGCTCTGTCGGCAAGTTCAATGAGAAGCACCTTGAAAAATGCGTAACTGCTCTCGAGGGGCTGAGCGCGCCGATGGGGATATACGGCGTGCTTGGAAATCACGACTTCTGGAGCGGCAAGGAGGCGGTCGAGACGATTACCGAAGGCTTCTCGAAGCGTCTCGGCGTGGTCTGGCTAAGGAACAGAAGCTTAAGGCTTACAAAAGGTGGCACAGCCATACACCTCCTCGGCGTGGATGACTACTGGGAGGATACAAGCTCGCTTGACGACGCGCTCAAAGGGGTTGATGAATTCGGGGTGAGGATACTCCTGTCTCATAACCCGGATATAAACGAACTGATAGAGCTTGAGAAGCTGAGGATAGACCTCGTCATATCCGGCCATACCCACGGCGGGCAGATAACTTTGCCCTTTATCGGCGCGCCCTTCATGCCGTCGAAATTCGGCCAAAAATACCTTGCGGGCCTTGTCCGAGACGGCAACAGGCAGACTTATATATCCCGCGGAGTGGGGCACCTCATGGCCCCGATAAGGCTCAACTGCCCTCCTGAGGCCACGACGGTCATAACGCTGGTTTAAAGGCGCGCGCGGCTGCGCGAACAATTTATCGTAAATGAAGTTTGAGTTACGAAAGCGGCGCCGGGTTGCGTCTTTGTTCAAGGCTAAAGACTGTCCTGCGTAAAAAGACCCTTTGCACCCTCAACCAACCAAATCAATGGCATTGCTTTTCCTTGTCCTTATATGGCAGAATGTCTTTATGAAGACTGTATCTCTTATATTTGCCGCCTCATCTCTTTTGTTCCTCGCCTCTTGCGGAAGCGGCTCGAATGACGGCAAGAAGGGCGAATCAACAAAAGAGGTTGTAGACAAATACACTACAACTCTTCAAACAGCCCCTGATAAAGCAAGAAAAGCCGCCTCTGCTCTTGAAAAAAGAGACGAGGCCATAGACAAATCAGCCGAAGAAACCAAGCCTTAATCCCCTCATGCGTAAAACTGCCAAAGAATCCTTAATCCCCCCCGATCCATCCTCCGGATGGGTACCCCGCCCTTCCGGGGCACCCGACCCGCTCTCCGAGCGGGTACCCCGAAGCGGCGCGGGTCGGGCAGGAATGGTCTATGTGTGTCCGGTATGCGGGGCGGAATTATCCGTCATAAAAGGCGGACACGGAAGATTCGCTCCAATGTGTTGCAATGCCGCAATGACGCTCGTTAATAAAATAAATTTCATATACACATGCTCCGTATGCGAAAGCGAAATCACGGTGATAAGCGGCTTTAGCAAGAGTTTTTCCCCGATCTGCTGCAATACCGGCATGTTAGTCAAGGTTTTAGGCAAGGCTGCTTAAAAATAATCGCGGAGGGATGTATTTATGCCGGAAAAGAAGGAAGAAAAGAAAGAAAGAAAACACGTGTGCTCGGTTTGCGGAAAGCCCTCTGACTCGGTTATATGCCACTTGTGCGAGGATAAGATACGCGGCGAGGCGGTGGAGAAAAAACACAACATAGAGAAGGCCGGAAGAACCGACAGCGGAAGAAAATAGGCTTACACTAAAGAATCGGGATGGAGGATGCATGACTGCCGAAAGCAAACTGTTTAAAGAATTTGCCATAGCCTACAACACTGAACTCGACGGGTACGCGTTCTATACCCGCGCCGCCGAGATTATATCCGACGACAAGGGTAGAAACGTTTTTACTCACATAGCGAAAGAGGAATTCCAACACATGGCGATCGTGTCGTCCATTGCCGACAGGTTAAGGAAAGGGCTCGGCATAGGAAGTTACGAGGAGGCCCTTCGCGAGGGAACGACGACCTTCGACAAAAAGGGGCTTCCGATATTCCCGAAAGACAACGAACTCATAAAGAGGCTTAAGACCAACCCGACCGACCAGAACGCCGTAGCCATCGCGGTGGAGGCCGAGGAAAAGGCGGTGGAGTTTTACGGCAACATGCTTAAGCACGCCGAGAGCCCGGTGGAAAAAGTGCTTTTCACGAGGCTTCACGATATGGAAAAAGAGCATCTTAAGATTTTCAGGTGGGAATACGAATCCCTGACCAAGACCGGTTTTTGGTGCGGCAACATGGAATACAGCGTGGAGAAGGAGTCGGAGTAATGTACGACGTGATTGTCGTCGGCGCCGGGC
>JBAQMW010000276.1:0-28657 GCA_049303155.1 Thermodesulfobacteriota bacterium
CCGCATCGGGGTACCCGCTCGGAGAGCGGGTCGGACGCAGGCGCGCACGCGCCTTCTTTCATCGGATCGCATCTTTTGATTTTTATCTTTATCTTCATGGAGTAGTCTTTAATAAGTTCTCGCCACGGGCTTCCACCTCGTAATATTCACGCCCTTATGCTCTATGGAATAACCCTTGCCGCTCCTTCGCGCGACAGTGTGCTTGAGCCAGCGCAAGTCGTCCCGCTCCGGATAATCGAGCCTCCAATGCGAGCCCCTGCTCTCCTGCCTCGAAATGGCGGAAAGAAGGATAACCTCCGAAAGTTCCAACATGCAGCCGAGTTCTAGCGCGGCCTGAAGTTCCGTGTTGAAAACGTCGCCTCTGTCGGTTAGGCAAATTCCTTTATGCCTCTCCCTCAATTCCCTTATTTTTTTCAAACCGATGGAAAGGGTCTCCTCTTTCCTGAAAATACCGCAATTCTCGCTCATCACAAGCCCTGCCTCTTCCGTTATCTTGTAAGCAGACTCGCCTTTTTGTCTTTTGAAAAGAGCCGCAATATCCGCGGCGCACTCCTTCAAGGCGTCTTCGGGAAAATCCGGTGTGCCGCCTCCTTCGAGGCAAAACCGCGATACGTCCTTGCCCGTCCTTTTTCCGAAGACGATTGCTTCGAGAAGAGAATTGCCCCCCAGCCTGTTCGCTCCGTGCACGCTCACGCAGGCGGACTCTCCGGCCGACCAAAGCCCCTCTACCGTGGTCTTTCCGTTGACGTCGGTCATTATTCCGCCCATTGAATAATGCGCTCCCGGCCGTACCGGAATCGGCTCTTTTACCGGGTCAACTCCGGCGAACTTTATGGAAAGTTCCCTTATCTGCGGAAGAACCTCGTTTATCTTTTCTTCTCCGAGATGTCTCAAATCGAGAAGCACGCACCCGTCAACGCCTCTTCCCTCTGTAATCTCTTTTTGCTCGGCCCTCGAAACGACGTCCCTGCTCGCAAGTTCGAGCTTCTCCGGGGCGTAGTGTTTCATGAACCTCTCGCCCAAGGAGTTCACGAGATACCCGCCCTCGCCCCTCGCGGCTTCTGTTATGAGTATGCCCGTCCTTTTTAAGGTCGTAGGATGAAACTGGACGAACTCCATGTCCATCAAGGGCGCTCCGGCGGAAAGGGCAAGGCTCATGCCGTCTCCTGTCGAAGATATGGCGTTGGTTGTGGACGAAAAGACCCTTCCGTAGCCGCCTGTTGCGACGACTACGGCCTTTGCGCTAAGCCTGTGCAGCCTTCCGGTAGAGAGCTCTAACGCAACGACTCCCCTTATTGAATTGTTTTTTGTTGTGATTTCAAGGACGTGCCATTCGCTGTAAACGCAGATATTCCTCTTTAAAATCTGCTCGTAAAGCAGGTGCACGAGGCCGTGCCCGGTTCTATCGGCAAGGTAGCATGTGCGGGGATACCCCGCGCCCCCGAAGGGACGCTGCGCGATTCTACCTTGGTCGTCGCGGCTGAAGACAGCGCCCATTGCTTCGAGTTCTTCTATGCACCCGGGGCCTTCCTTGCATAAAACGTCCACCGCGTCCTGATCGGCGAGATAATCGCTTCCCTTTACCGTGTCGAAGGCGTGGGCATCGGAGGAATCGTCGGCTTTAAGCACGGCATTAATGCCGCCCTGAGCCGCTACCGAATGGCTCCGCACCGGATGCACCTTCGACACGATGGCGCAATCAAGCCCCGCGTCCGATATCTCTATGGCGGCCCTCATGCCCGCGAGCCCCCCGCCTATGATTACAACGTCGTGCCTAACCAGAAAACCTCCTCAATTCACACATCGGGACTTTAGCCCCGATGTATGTACCCCCCGACCCATGCCGGGGTACTCATGCGTAGCATGGGTCGGCGTGGGTGCCCCGCTACCCTCTCCAGACCCTTCCCTTCGGGTGGGTGCCCCGGGAGAGGAGAAAAAAGAGAAGAAGAGAAAAATAAATGAAAAGGGAGTTTAAGAAACCTGCTTTTTGATTATAGCAGAAATTCCGTAAACTCCCTTGATTTTTTAGCCAACCTATAAAACCGCCGAATTCGCCTGGCGGGGTACCCACCCGAAGGGAAGGGTCCCCTGTCCTACATCTTCGCCTTCAGTTCCTTCCCCTTCTCGAAGCCGAGTTCAAGCGCCTTTTTATTCAAGTCCTTGAACGCCGCCGGAACCCTCGCGAGAACCGCCTCTTCCATTGCCTCGCGCTTAACAATGCCGGTTAATTCGGTCATCATGCCGAGGCTCATGATGTTCGCGACGATTGTTTTGCCGAGTTCCTTCCTCACGGTCTCGGTAATCGGGAAGGCGTAAGTCTTGAACTTGCCCGTCGGGAGGTTTTTAACCTCGTCCGAATCAACGAGGAGTATGCCGCTCTCTTTTATGTCGCCGTGGTATTTCGTGCATGCCTCCTGAGTGAGGGCGAGCATGCAATCTATGGCCGTAGCCTTGGGATAATCTATGGGTTGGTCGCTTATCACGACCTCGGCCCTGCTCGCCCCGCCCCTCGATTCGGGGCCGTAGGACTGGCTCTGCACCGCTATCTTGTCGTCGTATATGCTCGCGGCCTCGGCCATGATTATGCCGGCAAGTATCATGCCCTGTCCGCCGCTTCCGCTGAATCTGAGTTCGTATCTCTTCCCCATTGTAATTTCCTCCCTGAAATAATGTCTTCTACTTAGCCTGAGCCCTTTCTACGAGCTTCGCGTAGGCCTCGCAGTATTCCGGCCTCTCGACCTTGTGCAGTATGCCGCGCAGGAGTTTTCCCTGAAGTTTCTCCGGCGGAAGTTTGCTTGCCTGAGCAACGGAAACAGTTCCGTCTTTTTCTATCGTCTCCATCATGTGCGAGGCGCTCTTGTATTTATTCTGGCGTCCGAAATAAATCGGGCACTGGTCGAGAATCTCGACGACTGACGTGCCCTTGTGCTTTATTGCCTCATAAATGGTCTTTTCAAGGTCCTGCACGTAGTACGACGCCGCCCTCGCGACAAAACTCGCTCCGGACGCCTTTGCGAGTTCGCAACAATCGAACACAGGCTCGATATTGCCGTAACGGCTCGTGGTGGACATGGCGTTTTCCGGGGTGGTCGGGGAGAACTGCCCGCCGGTCATTCCGTATATGGCATTACTGTAAACCAGTATGGTCATGTCGATGTTGCGCCTGCAGGTGTGTATGAAGTGATTTCCGCCTATGGCAAGGGCGTCGCCGTCGCCTGTAGTTACTATCACCTTCATATTGGGCTTGGCTAACTTTACTCCTGTTGCGTAGGAAAGCGCCCTTCCATGGACAGTGTGGAGGGTGTTGAAGTCCACGTAACCCGGCGTCCTCGAAGAACAGCCTATGCCGGATACCATGCAGACGTCGTTTTTATCGAGCTCGGCCTTGTCTATGGCCCGAAGAAGGGCCTTCAAGACTATGCCGTGGCCGCATCCCGGACACCAGATGTGCGGGAGCTTATTCTTCCTGAGATACTTATCGTAATCAAAGGGGACGCTTAGTTTCGTCTTTTTTTCCGCTGTCGCGCCTTCCGGCATATTAACCTCCGTGTAAAAGCTTTCTTACTTAAACTTCTCTATGACCTCTATAATCTGAGCCGGTTTTATCGGCTCTCCGTCAACCCTGTTTATGCCGACAGTCTTTACGCCCGGGGCGCACCTTTCGACCTCGTAAATCATCTGGCCGAGGCTTAATTCCGGCACTATCATGACCTTTGCTTTCTTGGCCGCCTTTCTTACCGCTTCTTCCGGGAAAGGCCAAATGGTAAGAGGCCTTAAAAGTCCGGCCTTTATGCCCCTCTCGCGGCAGGCCCTTACGGCGAAACGCGCACTCCTCGCGGTCGAGCCTATGGCGAAGATCACCACCTCGGCGTCGTCGAGTTCGAATTCGTCGTTCTTGATAATGTCGTTCTTATTGTTCTCTACTTTTCTTAAAAGCCTCTTTATGCCCTCTTCTATGATGCGCGGGTCGTTAGTCGGGAACCCGTCGGCCTTATGATTAAGGCCTGTTACGTGGTACCTGTATCCTTCTCCGAACGGGGCAAGCCTTGGTATCTCATACTTATCGTCGTACGGAAGATATTCTTCGGGCGGACACGTCACCTTCACCCTGTCTATGATCTCGAGTTCTCCGGGCATTGGTATTGTAACGGCCTCTCTCATGTGTCCGACTATTTCGTCGTAAAGAACCATGACCGGAGTCATGTATTTTTCCGCGAGGTTAAAAGCTCTCACGGTTTCGGTAAGTATCTCGGGCACATATGCCGGGGTAAGGGCTATAACGGGATGGTCTCCGTGCGTGCCCCACTTGGCTTGCATGACGTCGGATTGTCCCGGGCCGGTCGGGTAACCGGTCGAGGGGCCGCCTCTCATCACGTTTATTATTACGCACGGCGCTTCCACCATGCAGGCGTATCCTATACCTTCTTGCTTAAGGGAAAAACCCGGGCCGCTCGTGGCGGTAAGGGTCTTCATTCCCGCCAAAGATGCGCCTGTTATCACCGCTATAGAGGCTATCTCGTCTTCCATCTGTATGAACTTGCCTCCGAGCTTCGGAAGCCTGACCGACATATGCTCGGCAACCTCGGTCGATGGGGTTATGGGGTATCCGCCGTAGAACCTGCATCCGGCGTAAAGCGCACCCTCTACGCAGGCCTCGTTGCCCTGCATGAATTTTTTAGCTCTCTTCTCGGCCATATGTAAAATCTCCCGTGAACTTACTGTAAGACTTTAAGTTATTTACCCAAAAATGAGATTGCTTCCCGCCACGCTTCGCTCGCGGCTTCGGCTCACTCTCTCGCAATGACAAACTATGAATCTCGCTCTTCGCAATGACTGTAAACTTCAACGCGCGTTACTAATCAATCGAATACCTGTATGGCGAAGTCCGGACACCGTAGGTCGCAAAGCTGGCATCTCGTGCAGGCCTCGAGATTTTTTACCGCTGATATCGAACCCTTCATCTCAAGCACGTTCGTGGGGCAAAAATCAACGCAGATGCTGCATCCCTTGCAGCGTTTCTCGTTTATCACGATTCTCGGAAGTTTTTTCGCCGCCTCTGTCATCTTCAAAATCTCCTTGCCTTTTACGAGCGTATTGAAAAACCGGGTTATAACAGGCCTTTATAATTTAGCACACTTTCTTCACGAGTTCCATAACGGTCTTGCCGAGTTCAGCCGGGCTTCTGGTGGTCTTTATCCCCGCGCTTTCCAGAGCCGCGTACTTCTCGTCCGCCGTGCCTTTGCCTCCCGATATGATTGCTCCGGCATGGCCCATCCTCTTGCCCTTGGGGGCGGTAACCCCTGCTATGTAGGCAACGACCGGCTTTTTGACGTTCTTCTTTATGAACTCGGCGGCCTCTTCCTCGGCCGAGCCGCCTATCTCTCCTATCATTATCATGGCGGAAGTTTCAGGGTCTTTCTCGAACATTCCAAGGACGTCTATGAAGTTGGTGCCGTTTATCGGGTCTCCGCCTATTCCGACGCAGGTGGATTGCCCGAGCCCGAGCCTCGTCAGCTGGTCAACCGCCTCGTAGGTAAGAGTCCCGCTCCTCGATACGACCCCTATCGAGCCTTTTTTGTGGATATGTCCCGGCATTATGCCTATCTTGCACTCGTCCGGCGTTATGACGCCGGGGCAGTTCGGCCCTATAAGCCGGGAATGTTTCCCCTGCATGAATTTTTTTACTTTGAGCATGTCAACGACGGGTATGCCCTCTGTTATGCAGATTACAAGCCCGATTCCCGCGTCAACCGCCTCCATTATTGCGTCTCCTGCAAAGGCCGCGGGAACGTATATGACGGATGCGTCGGCATTGGTTTTCTTCTTGGCCTCCGCGACCGTATTGAATACAGGAACGCCGTTAACGTCCGTGCCGCCCTTGCCGGGCGTTACGCCTCCGACCATCTTGGTGCCGTAGGCGACCATCTGGCCTGTGTGGAAGGCGCCCTGCTCGCCGGTTATTCCCTGACAGATTACCTTTGTATTCTTATTTACGAGTATGCTCATGTCTTCGCTCCCTTAAGACTACGCCTTAATCGTGTATCAGGGCTAAAGCCCTGAGCTGCAAAAATGAATGAAAATCAAAGATTAAATATCAAAAATCAAAAGTAAGGTTTGGTTTTTTTATAAAAAGGAATACCGAAATTTTGACCTTTGATTTTTTATTTTTGATTTTGCTTCAAGACTACGCCTTGACGGCTTGTACCGCCTTTTTCGCGGCCTCGTCCATGTGCTCGGCGGATATTATGTTGAGCCCGGAATCATTGAGTATCTTCCTTCCCTTGTCCACGTTCGTGCCCTGAAGCCGGACAACGAGAGGAATCTTCAGCCCGACGTCTTTCGCGGCCTGCACGATGCCTTCGGCTATTATGTCGCACTTCATTATGCCGCCGAATATGTTCACCAAGACCGCCTTAACGTTCGGGTCTGACATCAAGAGCTTGAACGCCGCAGTAACCTGTTCTTTGTTCGCGCCGCCTCCGACGTCCAAGAAGTTCGCCGGGCTTCCGCCCGAGAGCTTTATCATGTCCATCGTGGCCATGGCTAATCCCGCGCCGTTCACCATGCAGCCGATATTGCCGTCGAGGGAGACGTAGTTAAGATTAAACCTCATCGCAGCCACTTCCTTAGGGTCTTCCTCGTCCAAATCCCTCATGCCTTCGACGTCTTTATGGCGGAAAAGAGCGTTATCGTCAAATGATATCTTCGCGTCAAGAGCCATGACATCCCCGTCTTTGGTGACGACAAGCGGGTTTATCTCGGCCATGGAGCAATCGAGGTCGACGAAGGCGTTATAAAGGGCAGTCATTAACTTCACGGCCTTAGCCACGGAGTTTTTGTCCATGCCCACGGCAAAGGCGATGTTTCTGGCCTGAAACGGCATAAGCCCGACGGCAATATCCACCGATACCTTAAGTATCTTTTCCGGAGATTTGGCCGCGACTTCTTCTATCTCCACTCCTCCCTCGCTCGAAGCGATAAGAGTAACGCTCTGGGTGGCTCTGTCAATTACGACTCCGAGATAATATTCCTTCGCTATATTACAGCCCTCTTCGACAAGCACCTTCTTGACTTCTTTGCCTTGGGATCCGGTCTGGTGCGTTACCAAAACTTTTCCGAGGAGTTCCTTTGTGAAAGCGAGGGCGTCGTCCTTGGTCTTAACGAGTTTTACCCCTCCGGCCTTGCCGCGGCCTCCGGCGTGTATCTGCGCCTTTACGACGCACACCGCACCTTCTTTTAAAAATTCAGTTGCCGCAAGTTCCGCCTCGGCAGGGGTAAAGGCGACTCTTCCTTTAGGCACGCGGACCCCGTACTTTGAGAGAAGTTCTTTGGCCTGATATTCGTGGATGTTCATGGATTGATTCTCCTTAACCGGCGTAAATTAGGACAACATTTAGCCCTAAAAAAACTCAAGAGTCAAGGAGAAAACAAACGCTTCCCTTGACTCGAATTTCATGATTATAATCCTTTCCTTACTCCTGTTGCCACTGTCTTTTCTTCACGTGGTCGGGCGCGTAATCCGGAAGAAGCACGGGGGCCTTTACAGGCGACTCGATACCGGCCTTTTTAAGCTCCTTATGGAACGCCTTCACGTGATTCAACGTCGGCGCGGGATAAGAAGTCATTTTCTTGGAATACTCAGCCGCGTTTTGTCCGGCGCGTCTTCCGAAGACCAGTATGTCAAGAAGGGAATTTCCCATGAGCCTGTTTCTTCCGTGCACCCCTCCCGTAACCTCTCCGGCCGAGTAAAGCCCCTTAACGCTCGTTTCGGCTTTGTCGTTTATGCTTAACCCGCCGTTTTGATAATGAAGGGTCGGATAGATGAGCATCGGCTCTTTGCTTATGTCTATGTTGTAGCGTTTGAATTGTATATACTTAGCCGGAAGTTCTTTTCTTATGGCGCCTTCGCCGTGTATCATGTCTATCATCGGGGAATCGAGCCATACGCCGATTCTTCCGGTCGGGGTGTTTACGCCTTTTCCGATTTCAAGGCACTCCCTTATTATGCACGACGATTCTATGTCCCTCGGCTCGAGAGGAAAGCAAAACTCTTCCCCTTCGACGTTCACGAGCTGGGTTCCGAGGCCTCTCACCTTCTCAGTTATGAGAAGCCCTACGTTCTGCTCCGGAAAGACAACCCCCGTCGGATGGTACTGAGTAGAGTCCAAATCCTGCGCCTTGACGCCCGCCCTGTAGGCCATGACAATGCCGTCCGCCGTCGCGCCGTAGTGGTTTGTCGTGGGGAAACCCTGTATGTGGAGCCTTCCGAAGCCGCCGGTCGCTATTATGACGGACTTGGCCGAAACCACGTAATACTCCTTTGTTTCGAGGTTATATAATATCGCGCCGGCGATAGCGCCGGAAGAATCCGTAAGGAGTTCGACGGCGGGAGAAAACTCCATCACCTTTATCTTTTCGGTCCTGTTCTGCGCCTCGTCCCTGAGAACCCTCATTATCTCGGCTCCGGTCATGTCTCCGGAGGAGTGCATGCGCTTTCTCGATGTGCCTCCGCCGTGCCTAACCTTCATCCTTCCGTCCGGGAGCTTGTCGAACATCAGCCCCATCTCTTCGAGCCAGCTCACTATCAAGGGGGCGTCGTTCGTCATGGCCGCGACGAGGCCGGGCTGGTTCGTGAAGTGCCCTCCGCCCATGACGTCGAGGTAGTGGAAGTAAGGAGAATCCCCTTCGTGGTCCGCGCACTGTATGCCGCCCTCGGCCATGACCGTATTGGAATCGCCGTGACGGAGTTTGGTCGAGAGTATGACGTTTGAACCCGCTGCCGCCGCGTATAAAGCGGCCGAGGTTCCGGCTCCTCCGCCGCCTATGACGAGCACGTCGGTTTCGTAGTCAAACGAGCTTATGGTAAGGCCTTCGGCGTCAAGCAGGCTTTTGGATTCGAGGAGAACCGCGACCTCTTCCGGAAACACGTCTCCCTTATTTGGGCCGGCTAAAACCGCCCTCCTGCCGTCCGGCTTATAATCGGGGTGGTATTTCTTGAGCCACTCTTTTCTCTGGTCCATGGTGAGGGACGGGAAGCGCTCGCCTTTTTTGGCCCGCTCGACGCGCTTAGGGCGCGTTGCCTCGACCTTTTTTATGAGTTCCTTGAGTTCTTTCGTATAGCCGCTCATCTTGCCTCCAATCCGGTTATCAATTACACATAATTACACATTATTAATTCCGGGGACAGTCCCGATTCTACGACTCCGCTTCGCTTCGTCCGTAAATCTGGGACAGTCCCCTACAGTCCCCTTACAGACGCGTCTTGTCCTTCGGAAGCCACGCGCCCTGCTCGGCCATGTCCGGCTCCCTCTCTATCTCAACGTAAAGCTTCTTGACCTCTTCCTCTTTCTTTCCCACTAATTCCTTCAACATGGGCTCATACTTGCCGCTTTTGACTTCACTAACCCTCTTCTTAAGATGCTCGGCAACCGGCACTACATACCTGCCGTAAAGACGCCTTACGAACATCGCGGCCGTGAACTGGGATATCTGGGCAGGGCACCTCGCGGCGCAAAGCCCGCACATGACGCAGTCGAAGCTCTTCCGCGCCGCGCCTTCCAAATCCCCTCTTTTCATGAGGGCTATGTAGTCCATGACGTCTATGTCCATAGGACACGTCCTCGTGCAAGTGCCGCAACCGACGCACTTGAAGACCTCCGGGTAAAGCCGCCTCAATTCCTCGTGCGGGTCGCCGCTCACTCCCGCGAGGTCGTAACTCGGCCTGTTAGACGGGAAAAACGGCAGTTGCACTATTATCATCTCCGGCTCGACGACCGTCTGGCAGGCAAGCCCGGTTCTTAACTTATAATCCCCGATAAAGCGGTAGAACGTGGCGCACGCCCCGCATATCCCGCCCCTGCAGCCGCATCCCCTCACGTAACTGTAGCCGCAATACTCTATGGCCTTCATGATGGTAAGAGTTTCGGGAACCACATACTCCCTGCCCATTATGTATATGGGTATCATCAAGGCGTCCTTCGGAGGTATAGTCCTGTCGCCGGTCGCCATCTGCTTTATCGCTTTTTTATCGTCTGCCATTGTAGACTCCTTTAAAAATCATTATACATCTTTTTGATTTCAGCCGCCGTGTATACCGGGCCTTCCTTGCAAATGTAAACGTCTCCGACGTTGCACCTTCCGCACTTGCCGACGCCGCACTTCATCTTGTTCTCGAGCGTCGTATAGACCGAATCAGGGCTGAAGCCTAATTTTTCGAGCGCCTGCAAAGAAAACTTTATCATGACCGGCGGCCCGCATATAACGCAGACCGTGTCCTTGGGCTTCGGAGAGGTCTCGGTGACGATTGTCGGCACGAAACCGACCTTGCCTTTCCACTCGCTCGTCTCTCCGCCCGGATCCACCGTCTGCACGAGCGTTACGCCGTTCCGGGTTTCCCATTCCTTAAGCTCGCTCTTATACACGAGGTCGTTAACCGTCTTCGCGCCGTAAACTATGGTTATGTCGCCGTAGTCTTTCCTGTTATCGAGGCAAGTCCATATAACGCTCCTGACGGGCGGAAGCCCTATGCCGCCTGCTATGAAAACGAGATTCTTGCCCTTCCACTCCTCGATTGGGAAAGAATTCCCGTAAGGGCCGCGGAAACCCATTGTGTCGCCGACGTCCAATTGAGACAACGCGCCGGTAACCCTTCCGCTCCGCCTAAAGGTGCACTCGACATAGCCCTTCCTTGTAGAAGACGAGGCTATGCAAAAAGTGGCTTCTCCGTAGCCAAAGGCGGAATACAGAGCGAACTGGCCGGTCTTGAACTCGAAACTGTCCCTCCGGGCCGGGTCTTTGAAAACGAGCCTAAGGGTCCTTACGTCAGGGGCCTCGTCTATTACGGCTTCTATGGTAACAAGTTCCGGCAGATATATGTTGGTGGTTTTCATTCGATAAACCGTTCCTTATATTTTGGACATCTCGGCCATTACTTCGGTTATGTCGAGCCGCACAGGGCATACCCTCACGCACCTTCCGCATCCCACGCAGCCCTTTGTCTTGAACTTTTCCGGGTATATGTTGAACTTGCACATGAACCTGTTTCTCCACCTCTTGTACTGGGCGTCCCTCGGATTATGGCCGCTCGCGTGAAGGGTGAAGAAATCGAACTGGCACGCGTCCCAGTTCTTTCTCCTCTCGCCTTCGGAAAAACTCCCCTCGTCCGTTATGTCAAAACAGTGGCAGGTGGGGCAGGAAAACGTGCACGCCCCGCACCCTATGCACTTAGCCGCCAACCGGACCCAATTTACGTCTTCGTAATGCTCTCTCTTTTTAAGATTCTCCGAAAGCCTCTTTAAATCGACGTCTTTAAGTTCTGCGGGCTTGAATATCTCTTTTGCCTTGCCTTCCGCTTTATCCTCAAAAGAATCTTTATGCTCGTCAACAAAGGCCTTGCCTTTTTCTGTTATCGCCTCGGCAATAAAGTTTCCGTCCTCTGTCTCTCTAAGGAGTATGTCGCTGCCTTCCGTAGAATCCGGTCTTAAGCCGATTGTAGTGCAAAAACACGCCTCGTCGCCTTTTGTGCAGGCTATGCTTATTATGATCGCGTTATCTTCTTTTTTGGTATAGAACTCGTCCACAAAATCCCACGTGAAAACGCTCCGCAAAGAGGCTTTGCTCGCGGCGTCGCACGGCCTCGACCCGAATACCACCGTCTTTTTCGGCTCTATCTTCACGTCCGAAAGTTCCGTGCCCTCTTTACCGGTCTTAAATTCGGCTATGACTTCGGTCTGCGGGAAAAACGCCTCTTTAAAAGAATTCGCCGGCACAATGTAATCCGAGGCGAGCTCTTCAGCCGTGGTTATCGGGCAGTAAACAACCTGACGCGCTACTACCTTGGGAGCGACGAATACGCCGCGCTTTTTAACGACGCCGTTGATGAGAGAGGCGAGGTTTTCTTTTTTCAGAAGTTTAGTCATAATTATTTTATAAAATCCTCTTTATCGTCCGGATTGAAAACTATCAAAGGAGGATGCACGTCTGGGTCATAGCCCGACTTATAATCGAACGCCTCTTTTACCGTGAGCGACATCTTCTGGTTAATGAGATTAAGAGGAATGTTCACCGGACACGACCTCTCACACTCGCCGCAAAACGTGCATCTTCCAGTAAGATGCATCGCCCTTGTGAGATTCCACGCGAGGTTGCCTCTCGGATGAGCCGAGGTCTCTATCCACTGAGGGACGTTCTTTTCCACTATGCACCTCTCGCAGTAGCAAAGCGGGCAGACCTTGCTACAGGCGTAACACTTGACGCACCTCGAAAAATGCCCTTGCCAGAACTTCCACCTCTCGGAAAGACTCATCTTGTCTATCTCTTTTATCTTGTCGAATACCATGCCCGCGGGAGCGTCCGGAGGAACAAAAGAAGACTGGGCCCCTGCGATAAAGTCCGCGATATGGGGATTCCTGACGTCGCAGTTATGGCACTTGGTGGGCATTATCTCAGGCTTTAATTCGCCTTTGAAAAGTTCCTGTTTATACACGACCCCGTTACAGGTAACGCCTATTATGTAAACGTCTTCTCTCTTTAACTGCCCTTCGGCTATAAGCACGGCGATGGTCTTTATGTCGCATCCCTTCGCAACTATCGCCGGACGTCCGAGCGCCTTTATCTCGTTATGCTTTCTCGTGAGGTAGAGGGCGAGATTATTCACGCAAAGGGGATTAAACACGAGTTTCTCGACGTCCTCCGGCTTTGTAATGAATACGGGCGTAGAGCGCGTCTTGGCCTTGTTCCAGCCGTAGCCTATTACGGCCTTCACCTCGCCCTTTTCAAGGAGTTCCTTTGCTTTTTGTCTTATCGCGTTTTCCATATTTCCTTATGCGCTGACCTTGAACTTCATGCACTTAACCTTGTTAATGGTAAAAGAGCCTTTTGCCTCTTTTGCGCGCTTCTCTGCCTCTGCCTTTAAGTTCGCGGACGCCTCGGCTTCGCTTTTACCTGTTGCGGAAAAAGCAAGTTCCGGACACTCTGCCCTGAAACTTCCGTCCTCGAGTTCCACTATTATCATGCTCAAAGTAACTTCCATAAGGTTGCCTCTCCTTAAGCCCTTCATACCGTAATCCCCCGGGGACAGTCCCGATTCTACGACTCCGCTTCGCTCCGTCCGTAAATCTGGGACAGTCCCCTACTTAAGCCCCTTATACTCGATAAACGGGCCTAACCTCTTCACGTCATCGGTAATGTTGTTTATCAAATCAACCCACTTTATGGCCTCTGACGCGGACACCCAGGAAAAATGAAGCCTTCTTAAATCTATTCCGGTAAACTCCATGAGTTCTTTGAACGCTATCCACCTTCTCCGAGCGTGGTAATTACCCGTAGTATAGTGGCAGTCTCCGGGATGACAGCCCGAAACCAATATCCCGTCCGCGCCGTTTTCAAATGCCTTTATTATAAAGAGCGGGTCAATCCTTCCGGTGCATGGAAGTTTTATTATACGCACGTTCGGCTTATACTCCATCCTCGAAGTGCCCGCGAGGTCGGCCCCCGCATAAGTGCACCAGTTGCACACAAAGGCCATTATCTTGGGCTCGAAGGCGGTGGTGGATTCTATTTTTTTCTCTTCGCTCATGTTCAAAATACCCCTTCACCGATGCTACTCACGCGGAGAAACGTCCGGATGCGCGGAATACTTCGGCCTCCCACAAACGCAAGATTTGAGCCAAAGACGCGGAAAAGGCGGCTGGACAAACCGGAGCATACTTTTACAGTATGTGAGGATTTGGACAGCCGTCTTTGACAAAGTATTTGGCCAAAGATTGCGTTTGTATCAAAAAGCGTTTATCGCCGCATAAACCTGTTCATCGGTATACCCCGCCAAATCAATGACCTTGCTCCTGCAAGCCGCGACGCACACCCCGCAGCCCTGACAAACCCCCTCGTTCACCTTCGCGTGCCACCTTACGATATCTCCCTGCCTGTTCTTCACGGCGAATTTTTCTATGGCCGTATAAGGGCAGGCAGTAACGCAATCCCAGCAGGCGTTGCAACTCATTACATTCACTCCGGCGACTATCGGCTCCCTCAGCATCTCGCTATTGGAAAACAAGGCCAAGACCTTGCTCGCAGACGCGCTCCCCATGTTCACGGATTCCGGTATGTCCATGGGACCGACGGCGGTTCCTGCGAGAAAAATCCCTGCCGTAACCGTCTCGACGGGTTTTAATTTCGGATGATACTCGTTATAAAATCCGTGCTTGTCGTAGCTTATGCCGAGTTTTTGCGCGAAGGTGTCCGCGCCTTTTTTCGAAACCATTGCCGTTGCGAGGACGACCATATCCGCCTCTATCTCGACCTGAGTTCCGCTCAAGGTATCCGCGCCCTGCACCATGATTTTTCCGTCCTTTTCGTAAACCCTCGCCACGCGGCCCCTGAGATACATCGCGCCTTCATGCTCTATGGCGCGCCTCGTGAACTCTTCGTAGCGTTTCCCGCCGCTTCTGATGTCCATATAGAAAACATAAGCCTGGCCTTCGTGAACCTTATGCTTGTAGAGCATCGTATGCTTGGCCGTGTACATGCAGCAAATCTTCGAGCAGTAGGAAACCCCCTTTGCCTCGTCCCTCGAGCCTATGCACTGGAGAAAAACGACTGTCTCCGGGATTTTTCCGTCCGACGGGCGCCTTATCTCGCCTCCGGTCGGGCCGGAGGAAGAAGCCAGACGCTCGAACTGAAGCCCGTTTATCACGTCTTTTATCTTGCCGTATCCGTACTCTCCGAACCTCTCGTTCGGCATGAGCTCAAAGCCTGTCGCGACGACTATGGCGCCGAACTTTTCGGTTACTATCTCGTCTTTTTGGTCAAAGTCTATGGCCTTGGGGCCGCAGATCTTGGCGCATATCCCGCATTTGCCCTTCTGTATCATGGGGCAGTTGGGCGAGTCTATGACCGGTATGTTCGGCACCGCCTGAGGGAACGGCGTATATATGACCTTTCTTTTATTGAGACCGAGTTCGAACTCGCTTCCCGCCTTGAAAGGGCATTTTTCCGTGCACTCTCCGCATCCTGTGCAAAGGTCCTCGTTAACGTACTTGGCCTTCTTCTTTATTTGGACGGTGAAGTTTCCTATATATCCGTCAACCTTCTCGACCTCGGAGTAGGTGTAGAGTTTTATGTTCTCGTTAAGCTGCGCCTCGACCATCTTCGGGGTCAGGATGCACTGGGAGCAGTCCATTGTCGGGAAGGTCTCGGAAAGGCGCGCCATGTTGCCCCCGATTGACGGCTCCCTCTCGACTATTACTACCTCCATTCCTCCGTCCGCTATGTCCAGAGCCGCCTGAATGCCCGCTATTCCGCCGCCGATGACGAGCGCCCTTTTGGTTATGGGTATCTTTATCTTTTTTAGGTTTTTATTTCTTTTAAGCCTCTCGACCGTCATCCTCGTCAGGTCAATGCTTTTCGGGGTGCCGAGTTGTTTCGTCGTGTCGTGATGCACCCAAGAGCACTGCTCGCGGATGTTCGTTATCTCACACTTAAAGGGGTTAAGACCGGCGGCCTCGGACGCCTTCCTGAAGGTCTTCTCGTGCATGTGGGGAGAGCAGGCCGCGACCACCACGCCGTCTAATTTATTCTCCTTTATGGCGTTCTTGAACATCTCCTGACCCGGCGCGGAACACATGAACTTATAGGAGCACGTAAACGCGACTCCGGGCATGGCCTTTATCTCTTCGGCCACCTTATTGGTGTCAACCGTTGACTCTATGTTATTTCCGCACTGACAAACGAATACGCCTATACGCGGCATACGTCACCTCTTGCCCCTAATCCTCGATGGGAGAATTATAATCCGCTTTGTTTCTTTTCCCCTCCCCCCTTGTGGGGGAGGGTAGGGTGAGGGGATAGTGATAATTCCCTCGTTATTACTTGCAAGACACCCTCTATATTCCCCAAAACCTCGTTATTCCAAAACCGTAAAACCTTGAACCCTTCCTTTTTAAACCAATCATCTCTTTCTTTATCTTTTTTTACTTCAAGAGCGTGTTGTCCGCCGTCAACTTCAACTACGAGCCTTTTTTCAAAACAGATAAAATCAGCGACGTAATTCCCTATCGGCTCCTGCCTTCTGAATTTACAACCATCTATTTGTTTTGCCCTTAAATGTCTCCAAAGCAATCTCTCCGCGTCGGTAGAGTTCTTTCTTAGATTCTTTGCTATGGCGACGAGCTTTTGAGTCAATTTTAACCCCCACCCTACCCTCCCCCATAAAGGGGGAGGGGAAAAACCGAAATTCATCTATAAAGACATCCTTTTAATCGCCTCTTTATCCTACAGCCGTATGTCAAAATCCCTCAACTTATATAAATATTTAAGGAATGCTAATGCTCTCTCCCAGAAAGGAGGCATACATGAAATACCCAAAAGCAAACCTTGAATACATCGGTAATATCCTTGATATTATATTAACTGTAATTCGCATATTGATTCTTATTGGTATTATCTAACCTGCAACGCTCCCCTTTTTATATTCCCCCTCCCTTTATGGGAGGGGCAGGGGGAGGGTAAACAATTACAACAGATAATTACCATTTTATCTGATTAAAATGATATACCTCTCCGCTTCATTTCAACCTCAAGCTCATCGGCACATTCCCTGAAGTCTTCATATTCTTCTTTTTTAAGAGCATTTCTAATAGCCCCATGCAACGTTTTTAATAAATCCTCCCTGAACTCTGTAATATTCTCAAAGTATTTCTTACCCATCCCTACACCCCCTTCTCTTTAAAGAGCGGTCTTGCGTCCCATTTGTTGCTGTTAAAACCGGCCATGTCTTCGGTCTGGCCTAACGCCAGACCGAGGAGTTGCGTGAAATAAACTATCGGAATCTGCTTATAGCCCGCTATTGTTTCCATTGCCTTTGTTTGGCTCATCTCCAAATTGTACTGGCAAAGCGGACAGCTCGTCACAATGACCTCGGCGCCGTTTCTAACGGCGGACTGCATTACCCTTGTCGAGAGTTTTTCAACTACGTCGGTCCTGGACATGGAAAGGTGCGCTCCGCAGCACTCTATCTTGTCGGGAAAATCAATCGGAGCGCATCCGAGCGCAGCGAGAAGGTCTTCTATTATGGTCGGCCCCTCGTGAGCGTCTATTCCCATGTCCTCGAAAGGGCGCAGAAGCATGCACCCGTAATATGCGCCTGCCTTTATGCCTTTTAACGGCCTTTTTACGGATTTCTTGATGTTGTCAAAGCCGACCTTGTCCCGCAGAACCTCAAGATAATGCACTACGCTCAAATTGCCGTCGTAGTCGCGCTCTATGAAGCCGTTAACAACGCCCCTTTTTTCCTTGTCGTCCTTTAATACCTTATTGGTGCGCTTCAGCACGTTATAGCAGACGCTACAGAGGGTAACTACGCTGTCGCCGATTGCCCTCGCCTCTGATAGAACCTTTGCCGGAGCGGTCAGTCCCATTATGTTATCGGGCGTAAGAGGAAAAGTCGCGCCGCAACAATTCCACTGAGGCAATTCCTCCATCTCGAAGCCCAAAGAAACCGCGCTCTCCCTCGCCGATACGTCAAAGGCCTTGGCGACCGTATTTAAAGTGCATCCCGGATAATAGGGTATTTTCATAATCAGCTCACTAATTTTCTAAACCCGCAGACGATGGCCTGTTGCGGGGCTTTTTTTAAGAATTCAACAGGTATGTCTTTTATCTCTTTTTTGTCGCGCCCGCTCCTCAGAGACAACTGGCGCAAGGCCTCGAATATGTTGGCCGCGCTAACGCTCTTCGGGCATCTCGAATAGCACTGAAGGCACCCGACGCAGATCCACATGGACTCGGCGGAAGCGGCCTCATCGAACCTGCCTAACTGCAACGCCCTTATCATCTGGCACGGCGGAAGGTCCATTGCGTAAGACACGGGGCATCCTCCTGTGCAGTTGCCGCACTGGTAGCAATTCGCAATCGTCTCGGAGCTTACCTTCTCCACGAGTTCGATTTCAGGGCTTTTTAACGCCTTATTTTCGAGTTTTATGTTCATGATATTGACCGCCATAACGCATTGCTTGTAGTTCATGCTCATAAATGCCCGGATGCGCGAAAGCGGGGCACCCGCCCAAAGGGCGGGTCGGGGTCGAACCGGAGCATACTTTTACAGTATGTGAGGATTCGAACCCGCAGCCCTGACAAAGCGGGGTACCCACCCGAAGGGTGGGTCTGGCGTTTAGGGGCATGAACCCTGCCTTTTGTACTTCTCCACCCCAAGCTTAAATAGGTCTCCGCCGTATATATCGTTCACCACTATCACGGGAAAGTCCTCGACCACGAGCCTTCTTATTGCCTCGGCTCCCAAATCCTCGTAAGCAACGACCTCGGCCTTTTTTATGGTCTTGGCGATGACAGCCGCCGCGCCTCCGACCGCTGCCATGTAAATCGCCTTATGCTTTTTCATGGCCTCGATGACCTCGGCAGACCTCTGCCCCTTGCCTATGGTGCCTTTAAGCCCCAACGAAAGAAGCCTCGGGGTGTAGGCGTCCATTCTGCCGCTCGTCGTGGGGCCGGCAGAGCCTATTACAAAGCCGGGCTTGGCCGGAGTCGGGCCTACGTAATAAATAAGCTCCCCTTTCACGTCAAACGGAAGTTTTTCGCCCTTATCCAAAAGCTCGATAAGCCTTTTATGCGCCGCGTCGCGGGCAGTGTAGATAACGCCGCTTAAAAGCACTCTGTCGCCGGCCTTCAAGGCAACTACGTCCGCGTCTTTAAGAGGAAGGATTATTTTTTTGGTATCGCTCATAGTTAAGAAGCCGTTATACGTGAACGTGATGCGTAGACGAAAATCAAATATCAAATGTCAAAAATCAAAATTAAGGTATAACCTTTATTAAAAAAATACCGAAATTTTTACTTTTGATTTTTCAATGCATCACGGCCTTTCAAATCTCCGCCTCTTTGTGCCTGTCAGCGTGGCACTGGATGTTTACCGCAACCGGAAGGCTCGCTATGTGGCAGGGATAGGTCTTTATATGAACCGCTAACGCTGTCGCCCTGCCTCCGAAACCCATCGGCCCTATACCCAAATTGTTTATCCTTTCAAGAAGGTCGCGTTCAATAATAGCAACCTCTTTATCCGGATTAGGGCTTCCGACGCGCCTTAGAAGAGCCTCTTTCGCGAGTATGGCGGATTTCTCGAAGTCCCCGCCTATGCCAACGCCGACTATTATCGGAGGGCACGGATTGCCTCCGGCCTCTTTCACTGTCTCAATGACGAAGTTTTTTATTCCCTCGATGCCTTCCGCAGGCTTAAGCATTTTTAGGCGGCTCATGTTCTCGCTTCCCGCGCCTTTTGGCGCGAACCTTATCTTTATCTTATCGCCTTCGATAATCGTAACGTGCACTATCGCAGGGGTATTGTCGTTGGTATTTTTCCTCGTAAGAGGGTCGCAGACCGATTTTCTTAAGAATCCTTCGTTATAACCCTGCCTCACTCCCTCGTTTATCGCATCCTCAAGAGAGCCGTCCATAGAAACGTCTCTGCCGATGTCCACGAAAAACACGGCTATGCCCGTATCCTGACAAAGAGGCAACTCCCCCTCTCCGGCCACACGGAAGTTAGCGACTATCTCGCCCAAAATCTCTCTTCCGAGAGGGGATTCCTCGGTCGAATAAGCCGCGTCAAGCGCGCCTTTTACGTCCTCTTCGAGTTCGTACGCGGCCTTTACGCAAAGCTCTTTTACTGTTTTGGTTATATCAGAGGCGGTTATCGTTCTTTTCATACACTTAAGTCGGAAACGAGTTTCCTTATGGCCTCGACCGAGTTGTCGAAGGCCTTTTTCTCATCCGCGTTGAGTTCAATCTCTATTATCTTTTCAACTCCTCTTGCGCCCAATATTACCGGCACTCCCACGTAAAGTCCCTTTACCCCATATTCACCGTTACAATAGGCCGCGCAGGGAATGACCCTCTTTTTGTCTTTTATTATCGCCTCTGCCATCTCGGCGGCCGCGGCGGAAGGCGCGTAATACGCGCTCCCTGTCTTTAAAAGCCCTACAATCTCGCCTCCGGCGCCCTTTGTCCTATCCATTATCGCGCTAAATCTTTCCTTACTGATAAACTGAGATATTGGTATGCCGGAAACAGTCGAATACCTCGCCAGAGGCACCATCTCGTCAGCGTGCCCGCCTATGACCATTGCCTGCACGTCGTTAACCGAAACCTTGAGTTCCATTGCTATAAACGCCCTAAGCCTCGCCGAATCGAGAGCCCCTGCCATGCCTATTATTCGGGTTGGAGGAAGGCCGGAGAGTTTCCAAGCCGCATAAACCATGACGTCAAGAGGGTTAGTAACCACTATGACAATCGCCTGAGGCGCATGAGCCGAGATATGCCCCATAACGCCTTTCAATATCTCTATATTCTTTCCTATGAGGTCGCTTCTCGTCATGCCGGGTTTTCTCGCAAGACCGGCAGTTATGATGACTATGTCGCTTCCGGCAATGTCTTTAAAATCGTTCGAGCCAGTAATATTGGAATCGAAACCTTCTACGGCCGAGGCCTGCATCATGTCGAGGGATTTGCCCTGCGGCATGCCCTCAATAACGTCAAGGAGCAAAACGTCGCCAAGTTCTTTTTGCGCGAGCCAGAGGGCGGTCTGCGCCCCTACGTTTCCGGCGCCTATAACGGTTATCTTTTTCCGAGCCATCAGTGCCCCCTCGAAAGATTGAAATAACGCGCGAAATACCCACTCCGCACGGCAAAATCAAGCACAATATGATTGAAACCAACAGAGTCTTTATTGTGTAAAGAGGCAAGAACAGACAGACCCTATACTGTATACTGTATACAATAGCAGGTGGTCATGTCAAGGGAAATTTTGAGAGGAAAAGGGGGAAATCTTGCATGGGGTCGGGGGAATTTGAAAGACGCAATCTGCCCCTTTTGTCATTCCCGCAATCATTTGAGCGGGAATCCAGGTTCTGAGGAAAAATAAAAAATGGCGGGCGCAGCCCTTCCTACGGGACTAAAGCCATCCGAAGCGGACAAGGCTCTTATGCGCCCTTAACGCAAAAACGCCTCCGAGGAAAATAAGCGCCGTTGTTACGAGAGGATTAATGGGACGGTAAACCTGCAACCCGAGGACAATAGAGGTAATAACCAAAAACAAACAGATTGCGGCAAGTCTTTTCCTCATAACCCTTAGCGGCCTCAGTTGATTCATGAATTCTTCGGACAACGGCGCATCCGGACTGATGCCGGCGAGCAGGGAATCTATACCCGGCTGAATCCTGAAGTTGACATAAGACAGCAATCCCATGAGCGTCAAGAGAAGCGCGAGTTTTGCCATCAAAATCCAAGCCGTCAGAATCCAGTTTTTCCACAACGCTTCGATGCCGGTGGGGCCTAATATTGCAAGCAAAAACCCGGTAACAAGCACGGTGGTTTGAAAGACATAACATCTTACAGCCCCGTGTCTTATGATATTTTCCATGTAACGGTCGACCGCCGGGATGACGGCTTTTCCCATCAAGGCCCTCTCGTTTACGACAATAAGGTTGAAAAGAGGGATGGACATGAATACAAAACCGATAATATGAAAAAATTTCAAAACGTCATAAAGCATAAATTCAAGCATATACCGCCGCGTTATTACTGTCAAGCGTCAAGCCGCCGCCCCTCCCCAAAATTCCCTTGACATAGCCCGTGCCCCTCTGTTAGTTTTACATGGCTATACTTAAGCCTGCTAAAGGCGAGATTGCTTCGGCTTGAAGCCTCGCAATGACTGTCATTGCGAGTGTAACGAAGCAATCTCAAAATAATTCTCTCTTTAAGGAGGAATATATCAGTTTATGAAAAAGCACTATCTTCTCGCTCCGGGGCCGACTCCGGTACCTGAGAGGGCCTTGCTAAAGATGGCCCAATCAATGATTCACCACAGGACTCCTCAGTTTTCCGCCATATTCAAAGAAACGGCAGAACTTCTTAAGTATGTGTTCCAGACAAAAAACGACGTCTTAATCCTCGCGGCATCGGGAACCGGCGCAATGGAAGGCTCGATTACGAACTTCTTCTCCCCCGGGGACGAGGTCATAACAATAAACGGCGGCAAGTTCGGGGAAAGATGGACAAAAATCGCTCAGACCTACGGCCTTAAAGTCCATGAAATAAAAGTCGAGTGGGGCAAGGCAATAAACCCCTCTGACGTAAAGGCAATACTCGACAAGAACCCGAACATAAAAGGCGTATTTTCTCAGGCAAGCGAAACTTCTACCACAGTCCAGCATCCTGTAAAAGAATTAGCCGAACTCACCAAGGGCAAGGACTGCCTCTTTATAGTTGACGGCATAACTGCCGTAGGCGTAACCGACATCCCGATGGACGCCTTCGGCATTGACATACTCATATCAGGGAGCCAAAAGGCCTTCATGCTTCCTCCGGGTCTCGCGTTCGCGGCAGTAAGCGACAAGGCGTGGAAGTTTAACGAAACCGCCAAATGCCCGAGGTTCTATTTGGACTTCAAGAAAGAAAGAAAAAACCTGGCCGACAACACCACGGCCTACACCCCGGCGGTATCCCTTATAATAGGCCTAAGGGAAGCCCTTCTTATGATTAAAGAAGAGGGTCTCCAAAACACCTTCTTAAGGCACGACCGTCTCGCAAGGGCGACAAGGGCGGCCATGAAGGCATTGGGGCTTAAGCTCCTCGCTCCGGAATGCCCGGCCTTTTCCGCGACGGGCGTATTCGTGCCCGAGGGAGTGGACGGCGGAAAACTCGTGAAATACCTCCGCGACGAAGTGGGCATAACCCTGGCCGGAGGCCAGGACCATCTCAAAGGCAAAATCCTCCGCATAGCGCACCTCGGTTACATTGACACGTTCGACATAATAGTGTCTGTTTCGGCAATAGAGATGGCGCTCAGTAAGTTCGGCCACAAGGTCGAGTTAGGCAAGGGTGTGGGCGCGGCTCAGGCCATACTCATGGAAGGCTACAAATAGGCAGCCACTAAAATAAACTGCATACAGAGCGTCATTCTGACGCTCTGTCGAAAAGGACGAAAATGAAGGTACTCATAAGCGACAGCCTCTCAAAGGTCGCGGTGGACATATTCAAAAACACGCCGGGCCTTGAGTGCGACGTTGACACGAAGATTACGGCGGAAGAACTTAAGGTAAAGATAAAGGACTATCACGCCCTCGCCGTTCGGAGCAGGACCAAGGTTACGAAGGAAATCATCGAGGCCGCCGAAAACCTTAAGGTAATCGGCAGGGCCGGAACAGGGGTGGATAATATCGACGTTACCGCCGCCACTAAAAAGGGCATAATCGTCATGAACACCCCGGGCGGAAACACCATAACCACGGCCGAACACGCGATAGCAATGCTCGTGTCGCTCGCGAGATACATCCCTCAGGCAACGGCCTCCATGAGGCGCGGAGAGTGGGAGAAGAAAAAATACGAGGGCACCGAACTTACGGATAAAACCCTGGGAATCCTGGGAGTGGGGAATATCGGAGCGGTAGTTGCGTCCCGCGCCCTGGGACTTAAGATGCACGTCGTGGCCTACGACCCCTACATATCCAAAGAGGCGGCGGACAAGTTAGGCATATCTCTCGTAACCTTGGACGAGCTTTACGCGAAGAGCGATTTCATATCAATACACGTGCCTCTCCTGAACGAGACCAAAAACATGGTTAACGCGGCGGCCTTCTCAAAGATGAAAAAGGGCGTAAAACTCGTGAACTGCGCCAGGGGCGGAATAGTGAACGAAAAAGACCTCTATGACGCTATTAAATCAGGCATCGTTTCGGGGGCCGCTCTCGACGTGTTCGACGAAGAGCCTCCTAAAAAAGATAATCCGCTTTTACAGTTGGAAGAGGTGATACTCACCCCTCACCTGGGCGCTTCGACCTTCGAGGCGCAGGAAAATGTCGCAAAGGCCGTTGCCGAGCAAATGGCGGACTATCTCGTAAACGGCACGATAAGGAACGCCGTAAACGTGCCGAGCATACCCGCCGAGCTTCTCGCCGCGCTCGGGCCCTACATTAATCTTGGCGAAAAACTCGGCAGTTTCCTCGGTCAGACTGTTAAGGGCGGAATTACGGATATAACGGTCGAATACAGCGGGGACGTCGTAAACTACGACGTATCTCCCATAACCATATCCTGCATAAAGGGCATACTCGACAGGATAACCGACCAGTACATAAACTTCGTGAACGCCCCTCACGCGGCAAAGGAACGCGGCATAAATGTAGTGGAGGTAAAGTCCTCGCGTGCCATAGACTTCGCCTCAAGCGTCACCATAACGGCAAAAACAAGCGAGAGGACTCACGTCGTCGAGGGCGCGCTCTTCGGAAAGTCCGAGCCGAGGATAGTGAAGATAGACAAGTTCTTCCTTGACGCCGTGCCCGAAGGCTACCTCCTTTTTCTGCATAACGCGGACAAGCCCGGAGTCATCGGTAACGTCGGCACGCTTCTCGGCGAAGCAAAGGTTAATATCGCGAGACTCCACTTAGGCAGGGCAGAGGCCGGAGGAGAGGCCGTTTCCATCTGGAGCATTGACGCGCCTCCCTCGAAGGGGCTCACGGATAAGATACTCAAACTGCCGCACATGTTGTCGGCGATAGTGGTGAAACTGTAAGTTAGTTCTGACATGGCGCTGAAAAACTCAATTTACCGTCATTGTTCCCCCTCACCCTACCCTCTCCCCTTTGGGGAGAGGAAGAAAAAACAAAATGAAAAAAAGAACCGATAAAAAAACTACCTACCCGTCGCAACCTCCGGCCGTGTCCCTTCCTCCGGGGGTAAAGGACTTTCTGCCATGCGAGGCCGAAGAAATCGGCAGGATAGAAGCCGCAATCCTTTCGGTATTCAAAAAACACGGGTTCAAGAGGGTCATAACCCCGGCGCTCGAATATGCGGACGTATTGGCCTTGGGCATCGGCGAAGACTTGATGTCGAAGGTATTGAAGTTCATAGACCCATCGACAGGCCGAGTCATAGCCTTACGGCCTGACATAACCCCGCAAGTCGCGAGGCTTGTCGCCACGAGGATGAGGGACGAACCCCTTCCATTAAAGCTCTGCTACACCGAGAACGCCATACGCTACGCCGAAGGGGCGCGCGCGAAGGCCCGCGAAATCCTCCAGATAGGCGCCGAGCATATTTCTAAAGAAGCCTCCCCGGAGATAGACGCCGGCATGGTCGTCATGGCAATAGAGTGCCTTAAAAAAGCCGGGATAAAGAACTTTAAGATTGACGTCGGGGACGTCGGCTTCGTAAGGCACGTGTTAAACGGGCTTAAAGTAAACGAAACAACAAGAAAAAACATAACAGAGCTTGTGGCAAAAAAAGACTCTTCCGGTCTTTCCTCCTTCATGAAAGGCATTGGCAAGGCAATATCGCAGAGGGAAAGAGATATGCTCATTTCCTTGACCCGGCTTTACGGCGAAAAAGAAGTCGTTGCGAAAGCCGCCGCTCTCGTAAAAGACCCTTCGGCGGCTGCGTCTCTCAAATATCTCGGAAAAGTCCTCGCCATAATATACAAAAAAGGCTTCGGCAGATACGTTACGATCGATTTGGGAGAGGTGCGCGGGTTCGACTACTATACGGGAATGATATTCGAGGCGTTTTCTCCCGGAGTCGGAAGCCCGCTCTTAAGCGGAGGCCGTTACGACACCCTCATCTCAAAATACGGATACAATGCAAAGGCGTCGGGCTTCGCGTTCGACGCGGAAAATCTGATTTCAGCGGCAAAGGTTACCCCCTTTTACAAAGGGGGGCCGGGGGGGATTAAGAGGTCTTAGGAGTCATATGGCGAAAACAGTCGTTATAATCGGCGCCCAGTGGGGCGACGAAGGCAAGGGGAAAATCGTTGACATGCTCGCCTCCGAGGCGGACGTAGTCGTCCGGTTTCAGGGCGGCAATAACGCCGGCCATACCGTTTACGCAGGGGGCGACAAGACCGTGCTGCACTTGATACCCTGCGGCATACTCTATCCGGGAAAGACCTGCATCATAGGGAACGGAGTGGTCATAGACCCCTCCGTGCTTATCGAAGAGATAGACGAGCTTTCCAAGAGAAACGCCTTTCGCCACGAAGACCTTCTTATCAGCAAAGACGCGCACGTCATAATGCCGTACCACAAAAAGCTCGACGTCGCCAAAGAGAGGCTTCGCGGCAAGAATAAAATCGGCACCACGGGCCGCGGCATCGGCCCTGCTTACGAGGACAAGATATCGCGCTGCGGCATAAAATGCTCCGACCTTCTCCGCGAGGAAGACTTTAGAGCCAAACTCAAGTCGAACCTCCTCGAAAAAAACCACTACATGACGACCATCCTCCACGAGGACGGTTTCCATATGCACGAGGTCTATAACGAATACCAGGAATTGAGCCGCAAGATGGGGCGTTACATAACCGACACCTCCTTATTCCTCGATAACGCGATAAAGAGCGGAAAGAAGGTGCTTTTCGAGGGAGCGCAGGGATCGCTTCTCGACGTCGACCTCGGCACGTACCCGTTTGTCACCTCAAGTAACACGGTGGCGGGACAGGCCGCCACGGGAAGCGGCATAGGGCCGACCAAGATAGACACCGTCATAGGCGTGACAAAGGCCTATACGACAAGGGTCGGAGAGGGGCCTTTCCCCTCGGAGATAACGGACGAAGAGGGAGGGAAACTCCGCGAGGCCGGAGAGGAATACGGCGCAACAACAGGACGCCCGAGGCGGTGCGGCTGGCTTGACCTCGTGGCGTTAAAATACGCAGTCCGTATAAACGGGCTCGAAGGACTCATAATGACTAAATTAGACGTCTTGGATAACGTAAAAGAGATAAAGGTCTGCACCTCTTACAAGCATGAAGGCAAAACCATAAGAGATTTCCCTTCCGAGGCAAGCATACTTTCGGAATGCGAGCCTGTTTACGAAACATTCTCCGGCTGGATGACCTTGACAGGTGGGATAAAGGACTTCGGCAAACTCCCGCAAAACGCGAAACTATACGTAAAAAAGATAGAGGAACTCGCGGGCGCACCGATTATCATGGTATCGGTAGGCAAGGAGAGAAAAGAAGTAATAGTCCTTAAAAACCCGTTCGATTAAGGGGTTATCTTTTCCATCCCTCTCCCCCAAAGAGGCAGGGTAAAGGGAAAAAGGAAAAAGGTAAAGATAGAAAATTATTTATAACCCTAAACCCTTTCCCCTATTCTCTGCATTTCAAGAGAGAGTAGGGTGAGGGGGCGACGTTCGAAAACCGCCGCCGCGGCAAATTCGGATTGACTAATGCCTCTCCTTATGTTAAAAAATTGCGTTATTTAAGTTATGGTTGAGCAGGAAAAAGGGCGTTACAAGATGCTTGCGTCGCTTGCCTCTATGGGGTTCGCGTTGGTTATCTCGACGCTCCTCGGGTTTGGCCTCGGTCTTTACCTCGACGGGGTTTTAGGCACCACGCCGTGGCTTATGATACTTTTCCTCCTGCTCGGAGTCGCGGCAGGGTTCAAAAACATATACGCGGCCATTAAAAAAAGCGGGTTTTGAAACTCTCATGAACATTGCGATGCAATTCGTTTCCGTTATATCCAGAAAGGCGCTTTTGGCCGACGCGGTCTTGGGCCTAATCGGAGCCGCGGCGTGCGCCCTTATCAACAAGGCGGCAATAACCGGATTCATAGCGGGATTTCTCGTTGGCGCGCTTAACCAGTATCTTTATTTCTCGGCAGCCGGAAAAACTGCCATACTCGCGCCGGACAAGGCGGCAGTCTACGCAGTAAGCCGTTTTTACGCGAGATTTTTTCTCTCCGCAATCATGCTCGCCGTGGTTACGTGGAAGTTCTCGTCCGGCGCATGGGCGGTTCTGGCCGGCTTTATGCTTACGTTTTTGATTACCATAACTACCGCCGCCATTGCGCTTAGAGAGGAAGCGGAAAAACCATGCATTCCATAATACTGCCGGACTTCGGCCTCCCGATTCACACCGCCCTCATGCTTTACGTGAGCGCGGCGATTATCATATTTTCGCTCGTTTTAAAGGGAAGCCTGAGGCTTGTTCCGGGAAAGGCGCAGGCCATAGTGGAGTTGATACTCGACACCTTCGTCGGCCTCGCGGAAGAGATGATGGGGCATAAAGGCAAAAAATTCATCCCCTTCATACTCACTTTTTTCATATTCATACTCATATCGAACATGTTCGGCCTCGTACCGGGGCTTCAGCCCCCGACGGCAAACTTCAACACGACTCTCGCGCTCGCTTTGATAGTTTTCGTCACAACCCACGTAATCGGCGTCAAGGAGCACGGCATAGGCTACGTCAAGCACTTCCTCGGCCCGATATGGTGGCTTGCGCCGCTCATGCTCTTTATCGAGATATTCGCCCACATCGCGAGACCGTTTTCCCTCGCCATGCGTCTTTTCGGCAACATGATGGGACACGAAATGCTCGTCGGCGTGCTTCTTATTCTCATGCCCTATGCCTTTCCTTTGCTTGCGTTCGCGACAGTCCTCGGAATTCTCGTGGTGGTGATACAGGCGCTGATATTCTCGATTCTCGCCATGGCGTACTTAGGCGGGGCGCTCGAAGAGGCGCATTAAGAAAGACTGTTTTGTTTTCGTAGCGCCTCCCTTTAGGGTTGCGTCTTTTTGCAGGGTTGAAGCCCTGCCCTACGGCTGATACAAGACAAGATACATTACCCCTTTTGATTTCATATTGACACGGATAGGC
>JBAQMW010000277.1:0-6529 GCA_049303155.1 Thermodesulfobacteriota bacterium
GGTAAAAGATAGTATTAGGATGTCGGCCGGTTTTTTGGTTTTAGCGGAAAATTTCATGAAATATTTTAAAAAGAACGGCGGCTTATCGAGAAAGGTCTTTGTATGAAAAAAAACGGCGCTGAAATATTCATCGAGTCTCTTATAAAAGAAGGCGTGGATACCATATTCGGTTATCCGGGCGGCGCGGTTCTTCCTATATATGACGCGCTGTATAAGGCGCCTCTTCGCCATATACTCGTGCGGCACGAGCAGGGCGCCGTTCACATGGCCGACGGGTACGCGAGGAGTTCCGGACGTCCCGGCGTCGTGGTTGTAACATCAGGTCCCGGCGCGACCAATACGGTAACAGGCATAGCGACCGCTTACATGGACTCGATTCCGGTGGTCGTCTTTACGGGGCAGGTTCCGACCGGCCTCATAGGAAACGACGCCTTTCAGGAGGCGGACATCGTCGGCATCACGAGGCCTTGCACAAAGCACAACTTCCTCGTGAAGGACGTGAAAGATGTCGCCCGCACGGTGAAAGAGGCTTTTTATATCGCAACGACCGGACGCCCGGGACCTGTGCTCGTCGACCTTCCGAAGGACGTGCTTACTGCGACTGCCGAGTTCCATTATCCGGACAAGGTCTCCATCCCCGGCTACCAGCCGACTTACAAAGGCCATCCCGGGCAGATGGAAAAGGCGCTTGATGTTATACTTAAGTCCAAGAGGCCGCTTGTTTACGCCGGAGGAGGCGTCATAGGGGCGAACGCCTCCGGTGAGTTGAAGCAGTTCGCTAAAAAACTCTCGCTCCCCGTGACGACGACCCTTATGGGCATGGGAGCTTTTCCGGGTAACGACGCAACTTATCTCGGCATGTTAGGCATGCACGGCACTTACGCCGCCAACATGGCGGTCATGAATACCGATTGCCTTATCGCCATAGGCGCGAGGTTCGACGACAGGGTTACGGGCAAGTTGGACGAGTTCGCGCCATACGCGAAGATAATTCACATAGACATAGACCCGACTTCCATAAGCAAGAACGTGAGCGTGGATATACCGATAGTCGGGGATTTGAGGCTCGTGCTGAACGATATTTTAAAGATCATGCCTTCGGTGGACGTGCTTGCGACGCATAAGAAGGGGATTACGGAGTGGCACGGGCAGATAAGGGCGTGGAAGAAGACTCACTCTCTTTCAATAAAGCAGGACATGAATAAAAAGATAAAGCCCCAGTACGTAGTAGAGAGGCTTTACGAACTCACGCACGGGGACGCGATAATAACGACAGAGGTCGGCCAGAATCAGATGTGGGCCGCGCAGTTTTACAGGTTCGATAGGCCGAGGACATTTCTCACCTCCGGAGGCCTCGGCACAATGGGCTACGGATTCCCCGCCGCAATAGGGGCGCAACTCGCGTTTCCGGAAAAAACAGTCATTGACATAGCAGGAGACGGAAGCATACAGATGAACATACAGGAACTCGCGACAGCGGTGGAGTATAAGCTCCCTGTTAAGGTCGCGATATTGAATAACAGATTTCTCGGCATGGTCAGGCAGTGGCAGGAGTTTTTCTACGGCAAGCGTTACTCCCACAGTTGCATAGGCAATAAGCCCGACTTCGTGAAAGTTGCCGAGGCGTATGGAGGGGTGGGGCTTCGCGCCGAAAAGCCGAAGGACGTCGACGGCGTTATAAAGAAAGCGCTTAAGATTAAGGACAGACCTGTTTTTATGGATTTCGTGGTTGACGCGACGGAGAGCGTTTATCCGATGGTTCCGTCCGGACAGCCTTTGGATAAGATGCTTCTCTTGTGAAAAGGTAGCTCAGGGCTTTAGCCCTGATAACACGATAGTGCATATACGGCCGCTTATCAGCCCCCCGCTTAATGCCTGCGGGGGCAGGCTCTGAAGGGCTGAGTTACGAAATATAAGGAGTAAATCAGTGAGACACACAATATCGGTTTTGGTATCGAACGAGTTCGGAGTTTTGGCGCGAGTCGCCGGGCTTTTTTCCGGCAGGGGTTTTAACATAGAAAGCCTCTGCGTGGCGGAAACCACGGAGCCAATGGTCTCGCGCATGACCATAGTCACCACGGGCGACGACCGCATAGTGGAGCAGATTACAAAGCAACTTAATAAGCTAGTGAGCGTCATTAAGGTTAACGACCTTACGGGCGAGGACCACTTCGAAAGGGAACTCGCCCTCATAAAGGTAGCCGCCTCGGCCGAGAACAGGGCCGAGATACTGAGCACCGTCGACATATTCAGGGCAAAGGTCGTTGACGTAAGCCCTAAGAGCTACACCATTGAGATGACCGGCGACGAGGAAAAGGTAAAGGCTATGATAGAACTCTTGAAGCCTTTCGGCATAAAGGAGATAGCAAGGACGGGGCGGATCGCAATGGCGAGAAGCTCTAAGGCGAAATAAATACAGAGCGCCATAACTTTGCATACCGGCTGGGGTTTTGTTTCTTTTTCCTCTCCCCTTGGGGAGAGGATAGCGGGGCACCCGCGCCAAGCGGCGCGGGTCGGGGGACTCTGTGCCATTGGTATATTTATTGGTGGGTAATGCCCACCCTACGTGTTGCATAAAAAAACGGAGGATAGGATGAAGGTCTACTACGACAAAGACGTGAATCTCGAAAAAATAAGAGGCAAGAAGGTTTCGGTAATAGGCTTCGGAAGCCAGGGGCACGCCCACGCGCAGAACCTCAAAGAGAGCGGAGTGGACGTTACGGTCGGGCTTCGGAAGAACGGGGCTTCGTGGAAAAAGGCCGAAGCCGCGGGGCTTAAGGTGGCGGAGGTTCCGGCCGCGGTCAAGGGCGCGGACGTCGTCATGATGCTCATTCCGGACGAAACGCAGGGCGATGTCTTCAGGGCTGAGATAGAGCCTAACCTCAAGAAGGGCGCGTATCTGGCCTTCGCGCACGGCTTCAGCATACACTTCGGCCAGATTACCACGGCCGCGGACGTGAGCGTTTTCATGGCTGCCCCGAAAGGTCCAGGCCACCTCGTCAGGCACGAGTTCACCAAGGGCAAGGGGGTTCCGACGCTCGTTGCCGTGCATCAAAACCCCTCAGGCGACACCCTCGAAGTGGCTTTGGCTTACGCATCGGCGATAGGCGGAGGCAGGGCAGGCATAATAGAAACGAACTTCAAGGACGAGGCTGAAACAGACCTCTTCGGCGAGCAGGCCGTTTTGTGCGGCGGAGTTACCGCGCTTATTACTGCCGGATTCGAAACCTTGGTCGAGGCCGGTTATCCGCCGGAGATGGCCTATTTCGAGTGTCTGCACGAGATGAAGTTGATAGTTGACCTCATATACGAGGGCGGCATATCGAACATGCGCTATTCCATAAGCAACACGGCCCAGTTCGGAGACTTGACGCGCGGGCCGAGGATTGTAACCGAGGAAACAAAAAAAGAGATGAAAAAAATCTTGGCCGAGATACAGAGCGGGGCATTTGCCAAGGAGTGGATGCTCGAAAACAAGGCCAATAAGCCGGTGTTCACGGCTCTTACGAAACAGGGCGAGGCCCATCCGATAGAGAAAGTCGGAGAGAAGCTTAGAGCCATGATGCCGTGGATGAAGCAGTCTAAGATAGTTGATAGGAGCAAGAACTGATAATTAACAGAGCGTCACAACTTTGCATACCGGCGTTGCTTCTCGGTTCCTCACTGCGGCATACTGTGAAAGGATGCCTCGTTCCTTACCGTCGAAGCCGGGGTACTCGCGCGAAGCGTGGGTCGGGTCTGCTTTGTTCTGACGCTCTGTAATGCGCGTTTCAAAAAAATAAAAAGTGGATAAAGGTGGAATAAATGCCGCAGGGTCAAGTGCCGGAAGAGATTGGAATGATTATCAATAAGATAAAAGGATTGGGCAAGATCCTTATACCGATAATCGTGGTATTTCTTCTTCTTGTCTTACAACCCTGGGTTATTGTGGGACCCGGACAGAGGGGTGTCCTTGTCAGGCTGGGAGCTGTTCAAAAAGGGGTGTTTTCGGAAGGGCTACATTTCAAGATACCTCTCGTTGACAGCGTTGTGAAGGTAAACGTGCAGGTGCAAAAGAACGAGGCAAGGGCCGAGGCGGCCTCGAAAGACCTTCAGATAATATCCACGGTCATGGCCACGAATTATTACCTTGTGCCTGAGGCTGTGGACGAGGTGTATCAAAAGATAGGGGTGGCATTCGAAGACAAGGTTATCCAGCCCGCGGTGCAGGAGGTCATAAAGGCCGTAACCGCCAAATATACTGCCGAGGAGTTGATAGCGAAGAGAGGAGAGGTCAAGGGCGCCATACGCGCGGAACTGACCGAGAGGCTTGCAGTCTTCAATATCAAGGTTATCGAGGTATCTGTCGCGGATTTCAACTTTTCCAAGACGTTTAACGATGCGATAGAAGCAAAGCAGGTGGCGGAACAGCAGGTGGCCAAGTCAAGGAACGAGTTGGAAAGAATAAAGGTCGAAGCCCAACAAAAGATAACCCAGGCAAAGGCCGAGGCTGAGTCGTTAAGGCTCCAGAGGCAGGAGATAACCGAGTCTCTTTTGAAATTGAGAGAGATAGAAAATCAGAAAAAGGCGATTGAAAAATGGGACGGCAAACTGCCGAGCGTTACAGGCGGGGCAATGCCGTTTATACAGGTGAAATAAGACAAATTCCCGCGTTATCGGTTGACGGTTAGGGGACTGTCCCCGGAACTGAATAGCAGACGACGAGAGGCGCTTCGCCAACCTTTTATGACATCGTGTGTAAATAGGGCATAATATGCGTATACCAATAGCGCGAGAAGGATACGTCTTCATTTTTATCGCCTTGGTTCCGGTGGTCATAACAGGCGCCATCTGGATTTGGTGGCTATTCGTTCTGACCCTCGCAGTAAGCCTTTTCGTGGTGAATTTCTTCAGGGACCCGGAGCGCGACGTGCCCTCTAGCGAAAACTCCATCGTAAGCCCTGCCGACGGAGTGGTGATAAAGGTCGAGAAGGCGTTCGAGGCGCGGCTACTCCATTCCGAGGCGTTAAAGATAAGCATCTTCATGAACGTTTTTAACGTGCACGTCAACAGGGCGCCGGTATCCGGAATCGTGAAGGGTGTTTCTTATAATCCCGGAAAATTCCTTAACGCGAGTTTCGACAAGGCCTCTTTGGAGAACGAGCAGAATATGGTCGTTGTCGAGGCCGCAAACGGAAAACGCGTCGCGTTTTGTCAGATAGCCGGCCTTATAGCGAGGCGCATAGTTTGTTACGTTAAGGAAGGCGACGCCGTGGTAAAAGGCGTCCGGTTCGGCATGATAAGGTTCGGATCGAGGCTTGACGTTTATCTGCCGCTTGAGTGCAGGGTAAACGTGAAACTCGGGGATAAGGTTAAGGCGGGAAGTTCGACGCTGGCCTATTGGAAGTAATTATACAGGGGAGTAGGGCAAGGCTTTAGCCTTGCGTTTTAACAATGCAGACCTAAAGGTCTGCCCTACATGTTCAAAATGACGCAGGGGAGGGCATCATGCAGGACGAAGTTTTAGGAGAAGGTCAAAAAAAGGCCGTAAAGAAAAGGGGCGTTTATATTCTCCCTAATCTCATAACCTCGGCCGGCCTGTTCGGGGGTTTTTATTCGATAATCGCCTCCATAGACGGGCATTACGAAGCCGCGGCAATCGCGATACTCGTCTCCGGCATACTTGACGGACTCGACGGGAGGATAGCCAGGCTTACCGGCACCACGAGCAAGTTCGGCATGGAGTACGATTCACTGTCGGATCTGGTGGCGTTCGGGCTCGCTCCGGGCATATTGATATTCATGTGGGCGCTTAAGCCGTTCGGCAAATACGGCTGGCTTGCCGCCTTCATATACGTGGTTTGCGGGGCATTGCGGCTCGCCCGGTTCAACGTGCAGATTTCCACGGTCGAGAGCAAGCGTTTCAACGGTCTTCCTATACCGGCGGCCGCCGCTCTGGTCTCGGCGACCGTGCTGCTTTTTCACAGTCTCGGGCAAGGCGGGACGGCGAAGCACGTCGTCATACTCGTTTTGGTGTATCTCCTCGGGTTCTTCATGGTCAGCAACATCAGGTATTACAGCTTCAAGGACATAGGCTTGGCGCGGAGGATGCCGTTCCGGTTTCTCGTCGCCATTATACTGCTTTTCATATTGATTGCCGCGGAACCGTATATCATGATATTCGTTTTGGCCTTCGGCTACGCGCTTTCCGGGCCGGTATTGACGCTCGTGGATATGCTTCGGGGCGCGGATAAACAGCAGAAAAAAGAAGAACGGCGTTTAATCTGAGATTTGGACATGACGGACAGGATAATCATATTCGACACGACTCTTCGGGACGGAGAGCAATCGCCCGGGGCTTCGATGAACGTCGAGGAGAAGATACGCGTCGCCAAGGAGCTTAAAAAACTCGGCGTGGACGTCATAGAGGCCGGCTTCGCCTTCAGCTCGGCAGGGGATTTTGAGGCCGTAAGACGCGTGGCTCACGAGGTGTCGGACGAAAAAGGCCCGACAGTATGCAGTTTGGCTAGAGCCAAGGAAGGGGACGTTT
>JBAQMW010000278.1:0-3422 GCA_049303155.1 Thermodesulfobacteriota bacterium
CTTAAGAGGGTGCGCGATTACGCGGAGGTCAAGCACGACGGACGCATAACCCTCGACGTCGCCAAGGAAGCCCTTGTCATGCTTGAGATAGACTCGATGGGGTTTGATAAGATGGATAGGAGGATGCTTCTTGCCATAATAGAAAAGTTCTCGGGCGGCCCGGTCGGCATAGAGTCTCTGGCAGCGGCGTTGCACGAAGAAAAGGATTCGATAGAGGATCTTTACGAGCCATACCTCATTCAGGAAGGTTTTATAAAGAGGACTTCGAGGGGCCGGGTGGCGACAAAACTCGCGTACGAACATCTGGGATTGGAATATCCGGAGAATATGACCGACGGGCCTCAGGGGAAACTTCTGTAAAGATGTTATCGGTAATCGGTGGACGGTTATCGGTAAAAGTAAAATAAAAGAGAAATAAAGTCCCCTCACCTTAGTCCTCTCCCCGTTGGGGAGAGGAGGTAAAAATAAAAGGGTAGGTGTCTTTTTATCCCTCTCCCCTTGTGGGAGAGGGTAGGGTGAGGTGGGCTAAAAGAAATCGGTGGGCAGTTATCAGTGGACAGTTATCGGTGGACGGCAAAGACAAATGATTTTTTTACTGACAACCGATAACCGATAACCGTTTGGGGAGGCGTTGCGTGAAGAAAATACTCGTGCACGTGTGCTGCGGTCCTTGCGCCGTTTATCCCATCAAAAAACTTCTCGACGGGAAGTTCGGGGTTTACGGTTTTTTTTATAACCCTAACATCCACCCTGAGGAAGAATTCAAAAAAAGGCTGGAGGCCTCGAAAAAACTCGCCTCTTTAATGGGCGTCGAGACCCTTTTTCACGACCAATACGACCCTGTGCCGTTTTTATCCGGCCTCGCGGCCTTAGGCAAGCATGAGCCTCCGAAGGAAGAGAGGTGTAATACCTGTTACACGATAAGGCTCCAGAAGACGGCAGAGGCCGCGAAGCTTGGCGGCTTTGATTATTTTTCATCCTCGCTTCTCTTTAGTAAACGCCAATTTCACGACATAGTCGTAAGCGCTGGAAAGAAAATCGAGGAAGCAACAGGAGTGAGTTTTTATTACGAGGATTTCAGAAGCGGCTGGCAAGAGGGCATAGAGGAGAGTAAGAAGATGGGTCTTTACAGGCAGAATTATTGCGGGTGTATATTCAGCAGGATAGAGAGAGGCTTGTAGGGGGCAAAGCGTCATTCCCAGTCATTGCGAGCGTAGCGAAGCAATCCCTGTTTTTAGATAAACAACGAAATGAACAACCGTCCCCTTTTTTTACTTTTTTTGCACGGCCATGAGGATAATATATGACTTGGGTTGTTGGCGGCACAACATTGTTTGGGTATGGGGTTGCCATCTCGGACATAAGAGTTACTTTCCAGAAAGCCGATGGGGAAATTACTTATATAGACTGCCTACAGAAAGTTTATCCTGTTGGGAATTTTCTTGTTGCCGGTTTTGCGGGTTCCGTGCGAGTGGGTTTTGAATTAATAGAAGATATGCGAAGGTTTTTATCTCCGAATCCACCAGATATGTCATGGATCCCTGAATGGGTTGCAGTAAATTGGCGCAGAAGGGGGAGAAAAATCTTTAGCATGGCTCCATTGAATGAACAAAAATTGAGTTCAAGTATTTTACTAGTGGGTATTCACCCGACACATAATTTGGGAGACGGTAGATCTCCCAAAGGTGTTGCGTGCGTTTTTAAGTCGCCAGAATTTGAGCCAGAGTTTTACGAAGTAAATAAGTTTGTATCTATAGGAAGTGGGACTGAGGTGGAGCAGTATAAAAAGAGATTACACGATTCAACGCAAATATTCGATAATTCGGCAATTATGATGGAAGCTGGGCGGAGGGGTGGTTGGGGTTATACTATCGGGGATCATTTAAAGATGACATTGAAAAAGCATAGAGAGGTAACCGTCAGCGAGCACGTCCAAACTTTCATTGTTGAAAGAGGAAAGATGTATATTTCGAACAACGAGACTACGGCTATTACTGCAAAGGGTCACGTAAAGTTTGAAATGCCACCCTTGGCCAAGTCATATGGGGAATTTGTGGAACTCGGTGAGCGGGAAAAGGTAAGCACATCGCTAGCGTCTTGTTGAAGTTAGCAGGGTGGGCTTAGCCCACCCTACAAGTAGGGCAGGGCTTTAGCCCTGCGTAAAGAAGGCATAATGGATAAACTTTCAATCGAAATCATAAACAACGTCCCGACCTCGAAACAGGCAATCGAGATAGTGGAGAGGAAGGGCACAGGCCACCCCGACTATATCTGCGACGCGGTCATGGACGAGATTTCAGTTGCCTTGAGCAAAGAGTACATACGGACATTCGGGGACGTGCTTCACCACAACATAGACAAGGGATTACTTTGCGCGGGCGAGGCTGTTAAAAAATTCGGCGGGGGCCGCGTTATCTCTCCGATGGAGTTCATAATAGGCGATCGCGCCACGTTTCGCGTAGGGAGAAAGAAATTCCCTGTCGAGGAGATAGCCCGAAAGACAGTAAAGGATTGGTTCAAAAGAAACCTTAAGCACGTGGACGTTTCCCGCGATTTGAAAATAAGGGTCGCTCTTAAGCCCGGCTCAATCGAGCTGGCGGACATCTTCAAAAACAGGAAAAGGATAAGGGGCGCGAACGACACGTCCGCCGCCGTTGGTTACGCGCCGTTCACCAAAACCGAGAAGGCGGTTTACGAAAGCGAGAGGTTTTTGAACGGGTTGGTTTTTAAGGCGGCTTTTCCTGAGACGGGCGAGGACGTCAAGGTCATGGGTTTAAGGAGGGGACGCTCTCTTGACATTACAGTCGCCATGCCGCTTTTTTCAAGACACATAAAGAGCGAAAGAGGATATTTCTCCAAGAAAAAGGACGTGAAAGCCGCGTTGAGGGAATTTATAAAAGGCGAGGGAGATTTTTCTTTCAAGGACGTTACCATAAATTATAACACTCTCGATAGGCGCGGAAGGGGCATAAGCGGCCTCTATCTTACGCTCCTCGGCACCTCTGCCGAAGACGCGGATTCCGGGCAGGTTGGAAGGGGTAATCGCGTGAACGGAGTCATATCCCTTAACCGTCCCATGGGCACTGAGGCCGCGGCAGGCAAAAACCCGGTAAGCCACGTCGGAAAGATTTACACTATCCTCGCAAACAGAATGGCTGAGGCCGTATACGCGGAGGTGGACGGCATAGAGGAGGTCTGCGTGTGGCTCTTGAGCGAGATAGGTTCCCCGGTGGATAAACCCAAGGCCGCGGCAATTCAGATTATCCCTGCGAAACCCCTGAGGTATGCTATAATAAAACAAAAGGCCGAGGCCATAGTGAACGGGTTTCTTTCCGATATCGGAAGTTTTACCGACGAGCTCATAATGGGTAAATATCCTGTCTGTTAGGTCTTTGCATCACGGTCTTTAAGAGGTTCTTATG
>JBAQMW010000279.1:0-2792 GCA_049303155.1 Thermodesulfobacteriota bacterium
GCGGTAAGGCGCGTAGCCCATGAGGTGTCCGACGAGAAAGGCCCGACGGTTTGCAGTCTCGCCAGAGCCAAAGAAGAGGACGTAAGAGCCGCGTGGGAGGCCTTGCGCGGCGCGCCGAGGCCGAGGATACACACCTTCATATCAACCTCCGAGATACATCTTAAGCACCAGTTCAAGATGACGCGCGGCGAGGCATTGAAGAGGGCGGTCGAGATGGTGGCCTTGAGCCGGAGTTTCGTTACGGACGTCGAGTTTTCCGCGATGGACGCTTCGAGGACCGACATTAAATACCTCTACGAGGTTTTGGAGGCAGTGATAGAGGCAGGGGCTTCTACCGTAAACATACCGGACACGGTCGGCTACGCCCTTCCTCACATGTTCGGCGAACTTATTAAAGGCATAAAAAAGAACGTGAAGAATATTAATAAGGCGGTCATTTCGGTGCACTGCCATAACGATTTGGGATTGGCCGTGGCGAATTCCCTTAGCGCGGTCATAAACGGCGCGAGGCAGGTCGAGTGCACGATAAACGGCATAGGCGAGAGGGCGGGGAACGCCTCGCTCGAAGAAATAGTGATGATACTCAAGACCAGGAAGGACGCCCTCGGTCTTGATACCTCTATCGTGACGGAACATCTCTACCCCGCGAGCAGGCTCGTTTCGACCATAACAGGCATGAACGTCCAGCCCAATAAGGCAATCGTCGGAGACAACGCCTTCGCGCACGAATCCGGCATACATCAGGACGGTCTTCTTAAGGAGAAGACCACCTACGAGATAATGAGCCCTGAATCGGTCGGAATCTCCCGCTCGACGCTCGTCATGGGCAAGCATTCCGGAAGGCACGCCTTCAGGGCGCGGCTTAAAGAGATGGGCTACGAACTTAATGACGCTGATTTAAACAAGGCGTTCGAGAGATTTAAAAGTCTTGCCGACACCAAGAAAGAGATATTCGACGAGGACATCGAGGCCATAGTGCAGGAAGAGGTCTTGAGGTTCGAGGCCCCGGACCGTTTCAGGCTCTTGAAACTCGACGTCGTAAGCGGCACGGAAAAATCTCCGTCTGCTGTTTTGGAGATGGAGGTTGACGGCAAGAAGACGGCCGACACGGGCGGTGGCGACGGCCCGGTGGACGCCGTGTATAAAGCCATAGCGAGGATGACCGGCACGAAGAGCAAGCTCCTCCGCTATTCGGTTAACGCCATAACAGGCGGCACGGACGCTCAGGGAGAAGTGACCGTGAGGCTCGAAGAGGCCGGACATATAGTCCTCGGCCAAGGCGCTCATACAGACATAATAGTCGCGAGCGCGAGGGCGTATATAAACGCCCTCAACAGGCTCGAGCATAAGAAGAAGGAAAAGAAGGAAAGAGTGGTTTAAAACCAAAGGGAGATTATTGCGATGGCAGTAAAAGGAAAAAGACGCAGGCCCATGACGATTGCGGAGAAGATTCTCGCGAAGCACGCGGGGCTTAAGGAGGTCAGTCCGGGAGAGCTTTTGATTGCGAAGGTGGATATAGCGCTCGGTAACGACATAACCGCGCCAATCGCGATAAAGGAATTCAGGGACATAGGGGCGAAGGAGGTCTTCAACAGGAAGAGGGTTGTGCTCGTTCCCGACCACTTCACCCCCAATAAGGACATAAAGAGCGCCATACAGTGCAAGATTTTGCGCGAGTTCGCCATTGAGCAGAAACTCACCCACTACTTCGACGGCGGAGACGTCGGGGTGGAGCACGCGCTTCTTCCGGAGAAAGGCATCGTCGTGCCCGGAGACCTCGTGATAGGAGCGGACTCCCATACCTGCACATACGGCGCGTTAGGCGCGTTCGGGACAGGCGTCGGCTCGACCGACCTCGCGGCAGTCATGATAACAGGGGAGCTTTGGTTCAAGGTGCCTGAAACCATAAAGTTCGTTTACTACGGAAAACTCAACAGGTGGGTAAGCGGCAAAGACCTGATACTCAACACTATCGGCGACATAGGCGTTGATGGGGCGCTCTACAAGGCCATGGAGTTCAGCGGAGAGGTCATAAAGAGGCTTTCCATGGACAGCCGTTTCGCCATGTGCAACATGGCGATAGAGGCAGGAGCGAAGACCGGCATAATCGAGCCGGACTCAACCACCAGAAAATACGTGGAACCCAGGGCCGAGAGGGCTTTTACTTTTTACCGGAGCGACAGGGACGCGCGTTTCGAGAGCATAAGGGATTACGACTGCGCGAAGATAGAGCCGCAGGTCGCGTGTCCGCATCTGCCGGAGAACACTAAGAACGTTACCGAGGTTACGAACGTCTCGATAGATCAGGTCGTCATAGGCTCCTGCACCAACGGCAGGCTCGAAGACCTCCGAACCGCGGCGATAATACTCAAAGGCAAGAAGGTCGCCCGCTCGACGAGACTCATAATCATACCGGCCACCCCTGACGTATATAAGGAAGCCATGACGCGAGGCTACTTCGACATATTCCTGAAGGCGGGCGCCATCATAAGCCCTCCCACGTGCGGGCCGTGCCTCGGAGGCCACATGGGCATACTCGCTCCCGGAGAAAGGGCCCTTTCGACGACGAACCGGAACTTTATCGGCAGGATGGGAGACGTTACAAGCGAGGTGTATTTAGCGAATCCGGCGGTCGCCGCGGCGTCCGCGGTAAAGGGCAGGATAGCTCATCCGGACGAGGTTTTTTGAGTAGCAGGCTGCTGAAAAAGTCCATCCGACCCATACTTTGTATGGGTGCCCCGGTTGTCTTCGGCGCTCGTCGTTGCGGCGTATATAAAAATACGCCGACCCAT
>JBAQMW010000280.1:0-3799 GCA_049303155.1 Thermodesulfobacteriota bacterium
GTATCTCTCTTGCGATGACGTCCGTTATGATTGCCATGAAACCTCCCATCTTGTCATTCCCGCGGGCTTTCTCTTTTTTTATCTGGTTCCCCGCTCCGATGTTTCAATACGGAGCGTCCCGTATCCAAAGGCATCGGGACGCTTAAGATTGCGGGGACAAGCATTTGAGCGGGAATCCAGTAAAGCAATTATACTTTCGGCGCGGGAAAAAGCAAGGGGAATAAGGTGTATGTTGCGGTTTTTTGTAGGGCAGACCTTCAGGTCTGCGTTTTTATAGTTTTTACGGCAGGGCTGAAGCCACGCGCAAAGACGCAACCCTAAAGGGTTGTCTTACGGAAACAAAAGACAAGCAGAGGTGCTTTCGGAAGATTTCCAAAAAAGGCCTTGACAATACCTTTGATTATGATATTCTATTTCAATGAGAGTGAAAATCATATTCAAGATAGCGAAGATATCCGCCACGGCCTTCCTCTTGGCGTTTTTGGCGTTTGCCATTTCATCGCCTGTTTTTTCGGCGGATAAGAACCCGCAGGCCGCGGTTGACGGTATCTCAATCGCTCTGGACGCGGCGATAAAAAGCTACGAACAAGGGGACCCGGTTGTGGCGAAGGCGAAGATATCCGACGCCTACTTCAATATCTTCGAGGGGAGCGGCATGGAGCAAGACATAGCCGCGCGCATCAACGAGGAAAGAAAGATATCGCATGAAAGGATGTTTTCGGAGCTAAGGCTCGGCGTAACCGCTAAAAAACCCATCGATGAGATTGTTGAAAAAAAGAACAGCCTCATCCTTGAGTTGAGAAAAGATGCTGTAACGCTTGAAAAGACGGCAGGCGGTTCTTCGCCGCTTTTTCTGAATGCCTTCGTGATAATCCTGAGGGAAGGTTTCGAGGCCATTCTCATAATAAGCGCCTTGACTGCGTATCTCAGGAAAACCAATCGCCAAGGAAAAATCCGCAGCATATACGCGGCATCGCTGCTCGCGCTCGCCGCGAGCCTTCTGACCGCGCTGGTTTTGACCTTCGTCATAAAGGTGAGCGGAAGAGGGAGGGAGGCGGTGGAGGGGCTTACCATGCTATTCGCCTCCGTAGTCCTTTTCTACGTGAGTTATTGGCTTATCTCAAAGGCTCGGGCCGAAAAGTGGCATGCCTACATAAAGGAGAGGGTCGAGAGTTCCGTCGTGAAGCAAGGCGTCTTTGCCTTGGGCCTTACCGCTTTTTTGGCTGTTTACCGCGAGGGGGCCGAGACGGTTCTTTTTTATCAGGCCCTTTATGCAGGCTCTCATGGCAATGCGTGGCCAATCGCGTCGGGGTTTATAGCAGGGGCGTTTGTTCTCGCAATCGTATTTATCCTTATAAGATTCTTCGCGCTCCGCGTTCCTCAAAGATTTTTCTTCTTGGTTACGTCCGCGCTCCTTTATTATCTTGCCTTTGTTTTCGCGGGCAAAGGGGTTTTGGAGCTTCAGGAGGCAGGGTGGCTTTCCGCGACGCCTGCGTGGAATCTGCCTGCGATAGATATTTTCGGTTTTTATCCTACAATGGAAGGCATGGCAATTCAATCCGTTTTTCTCGCGTTTCTTCTTTTCGCGATATGTTTCATTGGTATTCGCAGGAATATGGTTAGGAAAGGCGTTATATGAAGGTTTGTGAAAAGTCCGTTGAGAAAGAAAACGTCTTGGCCGAGGGAAACAGCGCGGATAGCCTTATTCGCAAGGTGGAAACGTTTTTCGTTGCGAACAGGAAAAATCTTTTCTACATCCATATTGCCATGGTCTTTGTTTTTCTTGTTCTCATAGCCGTTCCGGCCTTTTTGCCCGCGCCGTCCGAATCAGACGGTCTGTCCTCGAATTTCGTTCTTCTTTCGAGGTTCATGGTATGGGGACTATGGTTTCCGTTGGTGTTCATTTCAGTGATATTCCTCGGAAGGTTCTGGTGCGGGATGCTTTGCCCTCAGGGCGCTCTTACGGAGTATGCCAACAAAAAGACCTTGAATAAACCCGTGCCGAGACTTCTCGCGTTAGGCTGGGCGCCGGTGTCGAGTTTCATTATCGTAACGATAGCCGGGCAGGTAATCGGAGTGAGGGATTATCCTTTGGCGGCCATCGAGTTGTTCGGCATAACCACCTTGGCCGCCGTGCTTACCGGCTTTTTATTCGCGAGAGAAAGAAGGGTGTGGTGCAGGTATCTCTGTCCGGTTGGGCCTCTTCTTGGCGTGTTTTCGAGGCTCGGGGCGATAAGTTTCGAGAATAAAGTTACCCCCTTTTACAAAGGGGGGTTAGGGGGGATTAAAAACGCTAAGGCCAAGGCATATCTCTGCCCGACCTTCATAAACACCCAGACAAAGACGGCTACCTCCAACTGCATCGAGTGCTTCAAATGCGTTGAGCCTGATAATCCGGCTTCCCTGCATTTGAGCCTCAGGCGCCCGGGCAGGGAAGTCGAGGAGATAAGGACGCGGGACGCGAACCCTTGGGAGGTGATTTTTATCTTCGTTGCAACAGGCCTTTCCCTCGGCGCGTTTTACTGGCAGTCAAGCCTGGTTTTCGTGATGTATAAGCAGTCGCTCGGAGGCCTTTTGATGGATATGGGTCTTGCGAACGTCATCGGATGGAGCGGCCCGTGGTGGCTGATGGTGAATTACCCTCAGGCAGGGGACGTGTTTAATCTGCTTGACGTTGTCTCAATCATAACGTTCATGCTTGGGATAACGGTCTTTGTGGGAGCGGTTTTATTCCTCGTTACCGTTTTGTCTTCGCTATGCCTGAAAAAGAACGATTCAATTCTTTCGGAAGTTTTTGCGCTCGGTTACGCCTACGCGCCGGTCGCCCTTGTTTCCCTTGTTACAGGGCTTGGAGGGATGTTATTCGATGGAATGGCCGAATCGGGAATCGCCTCCGGTTTCATAAAGCAGTCTTTGTTTATAGCCGGTATTATCTGGAGCGCGTATCTCGCGTTTAGTCTTGCGGAGAGGAGGGTTTTACCCGCCGCCATTCTCTCGGGGGGAGTTGTCTTTATCGCGTTTTTGTGGAAGGGCGCGCTTTTTTAGATTTTTTTTGTCAGTTGATTGAAAATAAAAATCAAATTCAAAAAGGAGGATGAGATGACGGCGATGGTTGTAGGTCGGGAGATAAACCTCTCCACGGTTTCACAAGTATTAGAGAGCTGCGGATTTAGCGAGATAAGGTGCAGGACGTGCGATTCATTCGTTTCGTGCGGGTCGAGGGGCATGGAGGGGGTTGACGTGGTGGTGGTGATTAAGGACGGCATGGGGGAATCAGGCATGAACGGCATCTATAAAAAGACCGTCAAGGCCGGTATCCCCGTGTTTTTTTGGTGAGGGCTATGAAGATAAAAACGGCTTTTATCATTTTCTTGATTTTCCCCGCGTGGCTTTTTGCCGGAGCGGGTTGGACCGGCGTTGCCGAAGACATAGAGGGTGCGCTTAAAGACGCTCTTAAAACTTACGAACTCGGCGAAACGGAAAAGGCCATGGAGGAGGTTGCGGACGCATACTTCGCCATATTCGAGGCCGAGGACGCGAACATGGAAATAGCCGTAAGGCAAAGACTTTCTCTTAAAAGGGCAACCTCTCTTGAAAGGGTGTTTACGGACGTAAGAAAGATGATGCACGAAAAAGCCCCATTTAAAGTTGTTAAGGAAAGGACGCTCGATTTGACGGCGGAAATCAAAAAAGCCGCAGGAGAACTTGACGCAAAAGGGGTGGATATTGGCAACAGGCGATGAATCCCGGTTGATGTTGATTAACACAAACACTTGTAGCTCAGGGCTTTAGCCCTGAT
>JBAQMW010000281.1:0-1767 GCA_049303155.1 Thermodesulfobacteriota bacterium
ATGAAGACAAACAATGCCGCGAGGAACGATATTAACAAGCTCTTTTTCATAAAGACCTCCTTTTAGAGTTTTAAAAGGAGTTTAGCACAGTTTGACCGTTTGGCAAGCAGGGCTGAGCCCTTACGGACGGCACGATGAATAAAAATCAAATATTAAATATCAACCCAGCACCACTTTTCGCTGTTAACGCATACTGTTTAGGCAATGATATTTGCCGTGGGCATATGTATTACCGGTGTGTTGATATTGAAAAGTGGTGCTGGGCAAAAGCAAGGTTTTATTTTTTATAAAAAGATACCGAATTTTTGACCATTCGACCATTCGACAGGCTCATGGCTCAGGGCAGGCTTTTGATTTTTTATTTTTGATTTTGCCTTTAATTCGGGTTAAGGGCTCGCCCCTGCCCCTTTATGGTTGACTTTATGAGGCGAGTCGGCTAATCTTTTTTAGATAAAGATGAACTCCGCCGGAAGCAAAAAGAGAATTTATTTTATCGCCATAATCGCCGCGATAAGCGTGCTCGCGGTATTCGGCGACAAGGGCCTTCTTGACGTTTGGAAGTTCAGGAAGGAAAGGCAAAAACTCGTTGTTCAAAAATCCCGGCTCGAAGACGAAAATAAAAGGCTTGCCGACGAGATAAGACTCTTGAAGACCGACAAACAATACGCCTTGATGGTGGCGCGGCAAGAACTCGGCATGGTCAAAAAAGACGAAGTAATCTACATGATAGAAAAAGAGTAACCTTGTCCTTGCGGACGGCACAATGAATCAATAGATCTCCGCGATACGGCATAGCATGAAGTGAATTAAAGTATCAAGGGTGCAGGGCTCAGCCCTGCCCTGCCGAAAAATCTCTCAAGGGCCGTAATATTCCCATGAAAAACATCGTAAAGACAGCCGGAATCCAGATGGCGCCATCGCTCGACAGGGACGAAACCCTTAAAAGGGTTGAGGGGCTCGTAACGCTCGCGTCCGAGAACGGCGCTCAAATAATTTCCTTGCCCGAGCTTTTTTCTTTGCCATGGTTTCCTTATAAAATAGACGATGCGGCTTTTTCGCTTGCCGAAGGCGAAGACGGCCCGACCGTGTCTTTCGTGAGGGATATCTCGGAAAAGACGGGAACCGCGATAATCGCGCCAATATTCGAAAAAGCCGGGGATGATTATTTCAATACGGCCTTTGTGGTTGAAAAAGGCAAAATACTCGGCAAATACAGAAAGATCCACGTGCCCCAGATTCCACTTTGGGAGGAGCGGAGTTATTTCAAGGCCGGTGACTTGGGATTCCCGGTGTTTAAGACCTCTTTCGCGACCATAGGAGCGCTTCTTTGCTGGGACGTGTTTTTTCCGGAGGCGTTTAGGGTTTTGACTCTTAAGGGGGCGGAGGTCGTATTCGCTCCAACCGCCTCGGCCTTCCTCCATTCGTCCGCCAAATGGGAGACCGCGATTCAGGCCGCCTCGCACGCGAACGGTATTTTCGTTTTCAGGGTGAACAGGACGGGCAAAGAAGAAAAGCAGGAATTTTACGGAAGGTCTTTTTGCCTCGGCCCTGACGGAGAGTTCGTCACGAAACCAGCCGGAGCGGCTGAGGGGGTAATACTCGCTGACATGGATTTAAACGCAATAAACGAAGTCAGAAATGTGTGGCTGTTTTTGAAAGACAGGCGCCCGGAGAATTATAAAGAAATCATAAAGGCCAAGAAATGAAGTCAGACCTCCGCTCAATCGTCTCATCCGCGCTCGAAGAAGCCATAAAACAAGGTAAGAT
>JBAQMW010000282.1:0-1575 GCA_049303155.1 Thermodesulfobacteriota bacterium
GCGCAAGATATCTTGGCGAACTGGGGATAGGCGTAAATTACGGCATAAAACATTTTTCCAAGGATATCCTCTTTGACGAGAAAATCGGCGGCACAGTTCATCTGGCTGTGGGCAGGTCATATAAAGATGCAGGCGGAAAAAATGAATCTGCCATACACTGGGACATGATAAAGGACTTGAGAAACGGCGGAGCAATATATGTTGATGGAAAGATGATTCAAAGAAACGGGAGGTTTTTGATTTGAGATACGACTGCATCATAGTCGGCGCAGGGCCTGCCGGCATATTTGCAGCCCTTGAGTTAATTACTGCAAAACGAGGATTGAAGGTTCTCATACTGGAAAAGGGAAAGGACCTCCCTGAAAGGGAGCTTGCTGACCTGTTTCAGGGCTGGGGCGGGGCAGGCACATTCAGCGACGGTAAGCTCAACCTCTCTACCGGTGTCGGCGGATTTTTAAATGAATATATCGGGGAAAATGAGCTTGAATCCCTCATAGATTATGTTGATAAGATATTTTTAAAATACGGTGCACCGCAGGAACTTCATGGTACGGATGAGGAAGAGGTAAAGAGACTGGAAGAGGTTTCTGCAAGAAATGGCTTAAAGCTTGTGCCTTTTAAGATACGACATCTCGGCACAGACAGATGCTTTTCACTCCTTGAAAATCTTAGGAAAGAAATAACCTCCCCATCCCCCCATTTTACAAAGGGGGGGATGGGGAGGGTTGATATTCAATTCAATGCCGAAGCTATTGAGATATTAAAACAGGGTGATAAGGTAGTTGGGGTAAAGATAAGTGAAGGTCAAGAGTTTCTTGCAGATTTTGTAATCCTTGCACCAGGCAGGAGCGGCTCCCACTGGTTGAGCGAAGAATCAAAAAGGCTCGGCCTTTCCACAGGCAATAATCCTGTTGATATCGGTGTGCGGGTAGAAGTGCCTGCCTCAATTATGAGACCTGTAACCGATGTCATGCACGAGGCAAAGCTTCTGTTTTATTCCAAGCGGTTTGACGACCTTGTAAGGACATTTTGCATGAACCCTTACGGTGTTGTGGTAAAAGAAAAACACAAAGACTTCTGCACAGTAAACGGCCACAGCTTTTCTACAAAGAAAACCAACAACACAAACTTTGCAATTCTTGCCTCCACGACATTTACAGAGCCATTCCATGAACCGATTGCGTATGGCCAATATATTGCAAAGCTTGTTAATCTGCTCGGTGAAGGAATTATTGTCCAGAGGCTCGGAGACCTCCTTCAGGGACGAAGGTCTACACCAGAAAGGATTAAAAAAGGCAGCGTAAAACCAACCTTAACTGACGCCACGCCCGGCGACCTGTCATTTGCAATCCCGTACCGCTATATCTCGGATATCCTTGAGATGCTGGAGGCCCTTGATAAGATAGTACCGGGCATATACTCCACCTCTACTCTCCTCTACGGCGCTGAGGTGAAGTTCTATTCCATGAGGCTAAAGCTTGCGAATAACCTTGAGACGGAACTTAAAAACCTCTTTGCAGCAGGCGATGGGGCAGGGATTACAAGAGGCATTATCCATGCGGCAGTGTCGGGGGT
>JBAQMW010000283.1:0-1554 GCA_049303155.1 Thermodesulfobacteriota bacterium
GTTTTGGACCATCTTACAACTATTAACAAAATTGAAAAAAGGAGTGGGCTTGATTTTTTAAGAGAGTTGCCCAATGATGTTGAAGAACAACTAGAAGGCAATGAGTTCCACGATTGGGCCATGGAACATTTCTAAAGAAGACCTCAATGAATACAATACTACTTAAAATTTAGTACGTCCGGCGCTGTCACCGTGACGACCGACGGAAAAGGCATTGCAGTCCTTACCGGAGCGCAGTGAATAAATAAACCCCTTGCCGGCGCGTCCGCCTCAGGCGGACATAAAGCACTTTGAAACATTATGGGTCAAGAGCCTGCCCCCGCAGAGCTTGTCCCTGCAGGCAGTAAGCAGGGATATTAAGCGGGGGGCTCAGCCCTTGTTTGACGAAAGAGCAAGTCTTGTGTATACTCTAACCATGAGATACGCCTTCTTAGCCGCAGTGTTTTTGTTCGCGTTAGCAGCCGTCTCCCATGCCGCTATCTACCGTTGGATGGATAAGGTCGGCGTTTTGCACGTAACGGACGACGAGTTTAAGGTTCCGGCTGAGTACCGTAAAAATATGACGGTAATAGAGGAAACCGAGATTCTTCCTGCCGCTCAAACGCCGGTTGAGACTGCTCCAACCATGCAGAATCAAGCCGCCGAAGAAGAACTTTACGGAGGCCGCACGCTCCAATGGTGGAAGGCGGAGATTAAAAGACGAAAAGACGATATGGCAAGGAACGAACAGGAACGCAACACGAAGAAGCAGTTTATCGAGGTGTTTGAAAAGGGATTCATCACTGGGCAGGTTTACGAACAATCCGAGGTAGACACCTACCGTAAATATAAAAATGAAATCCCAGAGTTGGAAAAACTTAACAAAAAACTCGCCGAAGAACTTGAAGATATAAAGGACCGCGCCCGCAGGGCTGGGGTTTCCAAGAAAGACAGGGAATAGCGCATGGGTTTCCCTTTTTGCCAAGCCTTCAAATACCCGAAAATTGTCAGGCTTAAACCAACTACCGTGGCAGAGGCGCTTTGATGGAATATGTCAGCGTCGGTACACCGCTATTATGGGCAGGTTTCGCCGCCTTCATGCTGCTCATGCTGGCTCTGGATTTGTTCGTTCTTGGCGGGAAGACCGCGCACAAGGTTTCGACGAAGGAGGCGCTGGCCTGGAGCATAGGCTGGATTACCCTCTCGTTCATCTTTACCGGTTTGCTCTGGTGGTATCTTGACGGCACGGCCGGCCGCGAGGCGGCCAACGACAAGGCGCTAGAGTTCCTCACCGGTTATCTGATAGAGAAGTCCCTGTCCGTGGACAACGTCTTCGTATTCCTGATGATATTCAATTTCTTCCACGTGCCGGACGAATACCAGCGCCGGACGCTGGTATTTGGCGTGTTCGGGGCCATTATCCTGCGCGCCGTGATGATTCTGGCTGGAGCCTATCTGGTGGCCAAGTTCCACTGGATACTCTACGTCTTCGGCCTGTTCCTGTTCATCACCGGCTTCAAGATGTTGATATTCGCCGATAAGAAAATGAATCTAGAGAAGAACCCGGCGCTGAAA
>JBAQMW010000284.1:0-4829 GCA_049303155.1 Thermodesulfobacteriota bacterium
GTATTGCTATGGCCGCGAGTATGGCCATTATCGCTATGACTATGAGAAGCTCGACGAGCGTGAAACCGTCCTTGCCTTTAGAACGGAAAGCGCCGCGAGGCGCAAGCGGGCCGCTGTCATTCCCGTCCGCCATTATTATTGGCGGACGGGAATCCTGGCCTAAAGAGTTTGCCTTATGCCCCTGCGCGATTTGCCGAAACTTCTTTCCAAAGATTAACGGCTTCTTATCCATCTATACCGAGTATCCTTAACGCCTCATCGGCTTTTTTCTTTATGTCTTCCGATTCCTTGGCGTCTGAACCGGCAAGCCTTTGTATATCCTTTAACATCTCCACTGCCCCGGCGCGAGCCGCCGCGTCCGCAGCCTTCGCGTTCCCGAGCGATTCGGCGAGAGTGTTCACGAGTTGCTCGATTTCCACGAACTCGTCACCCTTGCGAAGCCTCACGCGCTCTTTGTAATTGCCGCGCGCCAATTCCTCCAACGCCTTCTCAAGCCTGTAGACGGGGCCGGCCACGCGATGCGAAGCAAATATCGTCTGAATAAAAACAAGTATGGATATGACTAACACGGCGGGCCAGAGCCGCTTATGCAAGGCCAGTATCTCGGCGGCTATCGCGGCATTGCCCTCCTGAGACGAAAGCTGCGTAAAGAGCGGATAAAATATTACGACACCCAGTATAAAAGAATAGACAAGAAGAGAAATAGCCACTGTAAAAGCAACCTTCAACTGGTAGCCCGGATTAATGACCTTGTTTCTTCTCCTGAATAGGAGTTTAAGCCTGTCGTTCATTGATTTATCCTCTATCAGGATATTAGAATAATCAGGAAGGCATGTCAAGGCGGGCGTAAAGAAATTTAGCGTCTTGCGTCCTGGGATTTCCGGCGTCCAGCAAATAAAAAAACTCTCCCGATAGTCGAAGAGAACTTTAAGAGTATCGTAGCATCCGTCGCTAACAGACCCGGCTATATCTATTTCATGCGAACGCAAACAAACTCGTCGTAATCAAAAGGGTCTTTGAGTTTTATAGCTATATCCCACCAATTCATGGACACCTCCATTCATCTATTTGACCTGAAAATATCCGACCGCTGGTATCAGTGGCACAACCAGCGGCACATTCCGACATTATAGTAGCTAATCCACCAGCCGCATAGAATGATGTCTCACAAGTCCTATCTACTTCTGAAATAGCACAATCTTGCCAAGACTGACTCCGATATATTCCATGTTCTGTAAGTGTCTGCCAAAACGGACAAGCATACCAAGCACCGGAGCAACTAAATATTAAAACCCATACCCCATTTGGCATTCTTACATTCTTTGTCTTCGAGAAAATTTCCCCTGCACACGCAAAGGTAGCCGTTACTGTAGCGGCTCCGCACTGGCTTGAAATGCCGCTTACGCATCCGTTACTGTCTATCGCGCCTTTTGTAATGCTCCATTGAACCGCGCCGACCGCGTTATTCGCGACGTAGCAAGAGCCGTTTGACGGAGCGTCAGTGCCGGAGATAGAGATGGCTCCAACTCCTCCGTGCAGAGTTACCTCTTTTGAGCCTGTTGCGCGGCAATCGTCGGATGCGGTTATTGCCGCGTTTCCGCATTGGTCATTAGGAACGTCGCTTACACAGCCGCCATCGCCTATTGAGCCTGCCGAGATCTTCCACAAATAAGGCTCGTTCCCTCCGGCGGCGGAATAGCACGCGCCGTTAATGAGAATGTCCGGGCCTGATACGCTTATGCCCGCGTCTCCGGCAAGGGCATTGGAAGAAAAGAAAAACATTGAAAATAAAAGACAGATACCTTTAAAAAGTTTCATAGACGCTCCACGACCTAAAAGTAAACAGCGCTCTTTTCCCAAACTATCTCGACATTCGCAACGCTTTAAAGATTATTCATAATATAATTTGCGTCTTCCGTAAGCATCTTTACCGCCTCTTTGGAGATGTGTTTTTCTGTCTGCGCGTTGACTTCGTTTATGAAGGCCTTGATGAGATTTTCCGTTGTCTTTTTTTTGCCCTTCGCAATGGAGGCCTCTATTGCCTCGGCCTTCTTGAGAAGGCTCGTCATTATGCCGTCGCTGTCAATCCAGCCGTTTTTCCTCGAAAGGATTATGTCCCGAATAAGGCTCGAAGGAGTGGCGATTCTCGGTACGTTTCCGGCCGGTTTACCCGGGTCAGCGCCGTAAATCGTCTGAAATTCAGAAGTCAAATCTTTCTCTATAACTTTCTCTATAACGCCTTCGAACAGCCTCTTCAGAAGATACTCGGCGTTATACTTCAAAAGCCCGTAGGCCTCGGGCGTTATGTGTTTGCCTGCAACGCATTTATCGTAAGAAGCGCAGCCTTGCGCCTCGACCTCGTTTATAAAGGCCTCGATGAGATTTTTGGCGGAGGCGAGGTTATTGCGCGCTATGGCCTCTTTCGCGTTTTCGAGCTTGACGTCGAGGCTGTTTACTATGCCGTAGTTTTTTATCCAGCCGAGCGAAGCGGCCTCGTGCTTTAGTGAGATGATGTAGTTAATGAAGACCACGGGTATGAAGTTGGCGGGAGGGGCGGTGGGGCCGATGGTCTTGCCGTGGTAGGCGATGCTTGAGTAAACACTATCGATATATTCATACGCATTTTCAATAGCCTCCTCTGGTAAATCTGCCATGTCCATTACATAATCTTGTTCTACAATGGTATCCCTAATTCCGGGGATACCATAGGATGTTAATTTAAGACCGCCAAATTTTTGGCCCGGTAAGATATTATAATCTTCATCCCCGCTTCCCCAACTCGCCGAACCCTTGAAAAAAAGTCCGCAACTCCATGTTGTTACATATGCGCCTGTTAAATCTATATACTTAGGTATGTACCCGGGCGGCACATCCAGCCCTACCGGAATCATCTTTATCTGCTTGGAAGCATTTTCTGAACTGCGCCTATGATAACAAGAACCATTAACGAGTCCTTCACTACTCAAAACAGCATCGCCGGGACTGCTGGAGATGTCAACCTCGAAACGCCCTACTTGTCCGACATTTATGGGTGGATTATATATTTCATAGGTATAGGTATATATGCCTGATTTTCTATCCCACGATATAATTGCCGAGACCTTTATATTTTTCAATGGAGGCGGCACTTCAGCAAAAACAAGCGAGGACACAGACACAAATATTAGAAAAAGAAAATAGAATTTTATGCTTTTCATTGCTCAACCTCCTATGTTTAAAACTCACAATGAAACGTGGCCTCTTTAAGAAGACGACCGTGATTGTCAACACATGCATCTGCGACAGGCTTTCTGCTTAAACTTATCCCGCCGCCGTATTTTGTTATGCCCGTCCTATCAATGTCCACGCTCTTGCCAATTCTGTGAAGTTGATGGCCTGGCGAAGAACTCCAATTCCCTTTTATGTCAAATAATCCGCCGGACTCAAGGCTCATGTCATTTATGCCGAGCGAGATTTTGTGCCGTTCATAGTAATCCCATGCCATGGCGGCCGCATTTTGGTTTGTGTAGGATGTTCCGTAATGATTATCAGGATGCTTCAGGCACAATTCACATGTGTTTCCCGTAAGACGATACGCATACAGGGCCGCCGGAAATGGCGCAAGTTCCGCCACCTTTACATGTATCTCCGATTCAGATGATTTGCCGCTCTCCTTAAAATTCGCTTTTATCTTCTCAATCCCTGAAATCGCAGAACTCGTATATATGAGAGGTTCTGTATCAGTCTTTCCTTCGCCGAATAAAATAGCATCTTTGCTCAGGCTATCTCCGCTCAACGTGCTCAATGCGCCTTTAGGCCTTTTGTCGTCGTGCTCATGCCCGCCTGATTTTTTTTCAGGCTCAACAACAAGACTTACGTTGCATCCCTTGGGAGGGGCCGGTTTGCTCAAACCTATAAATACATACGTCTTTGCATCGCCTCCTGTATTTTTAGGCCGTACATCCTTTAGCGAAACGTCAACCCACCCCTCGCAGCATCCCTCGTCCTCTGTGCCGTCGCAGTTGTTGTCCGTTCCGTCGCCGCAGACTTCTTCGGCTCCGGGGTTTCTACCAATATCATCGTCGGCGCAGTCGCCTGAGGTTTGAATAAGCTCTGATGCGAGTTTATACCCGGAAGGCTGTTTGCAACTCGGTATGGTCGTTCCGTTGGAATACCCGTCGTCGTCAAAGTCCTCATACCACGTTAGGCTGTTACATCCGTCGTCGTTATCCTTGCCGGGATTTACTTCCGGGTTGGCGTCGTCGAGGTCGTTGCCAAAATAGCAGTCAACCGGGTCGTAGGCAAAATATCCGTCGTCATCCGCGTCCTTACAATTATTACACCCGGGCGTGCCGGGATGAATGGAGGCGATGTTGTCGTAGCAGTCGGTTCCGCTCCGGCAGGTTTTAGGGTCGCTGTACCCGTCTCCGTCCGCGTCAACGCAACAACCACCGGCGAAAGAAAGAGAAGGATTAATCAGCAAGAGGAAAAGGACGAAAGAGAGAACTGAATGTCTGATTAACTTATTTCTGGATTCCCGCTCAAGAGACTGCGGGAATGACAATCTGGATTCCCGCTCCGATGTTTCAATACGGAGCGTCCCGTATCCAAAGGCATCGGGACGCTCAAAACATTGCGGGAATGACAAAGGGGCAGACTGCGGGAATGACAAAGGGGCAAAATACCTGAAACAAGATTGCTTCGCGGAGCCTGCCCTGAGCGAAGCCAAAGGGCTCGCAATGACAAACAAAAATGGCGTCTCGATAGATTTAACGCCCGCGCTGGCAGAAGATGAAGGTATTGTCATAAACCTCTCATGAGGAAAATTACCTGTCTCTTCTATCTTGCGG
>JBAQMW010000285.1:0-12116 GCA_049303155.1 Thermodesulfobacteriota bacterium
ATTATCGACTCTATGCCCTCCTCTTTGAGGGCGAAACTCGCGTGAACGCAGCAGTAATCGAACTCTATGCCCTGCCCGATTCTATTGGGCCCGCTTCCGAGTATCATGACCTTCTTCCTGTCCGTCGGGTTCGCCTCGCACTCGGCCTTTTTCTTTTTATCCGTAATCCCCCCCGACCCATTCTCCGAATGGGTACCCCGCCCTTTGGAAAAGGGGGTAACCTTTATATTATAAAAAGGCCGCTCGTACGTCGAATAAAGATAAGGCGTAAAGGCCTCGAACTCCGCGGCGCAGGTATCAACGCATTTATAAACAGGCTCGATTGAAAACTTCTTTCTCAGTCCGCATATCTCTTCTTGAGTCTTGCCGACAAGTATGGCTATCGTCGCGTCCGAAAATCCGTCTTCCTTCGCCCGCCTCAAAATTTCTTCGGTAAGGCTTCCTTTTTTAGAGGCCTCATGGATTTCGTTTTCAAACGCTACAAGCTCTTTTATGTTTTCAAGAAACCACGGGTCAATCCTCGTAAGTTCGTAAACCTCTTCAACCGGAAACCCGGCTCTAAACGCCTCTGCTATGTAGAAGGGTCTGTCCGGACGCGGGGTTTTTAGTTCAGCCCGTAAGACGTCTTTTTCTTCTTCAGTCGGCTTAAAAAATACCTCCGACCTTGTCTTCCTGATAATCTTTTTTAACCCGTGCGCCCCTGTTTCGAGCGAGCGCAGGGCCTTTTGGAACGACTCCTTGAACGTCCTTCCTATACTCATCACCTCTCCGACGCTCTTCATCTGGGTCGTCAAGGTCGAGTCGGCCTTTGGAAACTTCTCGAAGGTAAAACGCGGAATCTTCGTTACCACGTAATCAATTGTAGGCTCGAAAGACGCAGGGGTTTTCTTGGTGATGTCGTTAGGTATCTCATCAAGCGTGTAGCCGATTGCTAACTTGGCGGCAATCTTCGCTATGGGAAATCCGGTCGCTTTGCTCGCAAGCGCGGAAGACCTTGAAACGCGCGGGTTCATCTCTATGACGCACATCCTGCCATTTTCGGGGTTGACGGAAAACTGGATGTTGCTCCCTCCCGTGTCAACGCCGATTTCGCGGATTATCCTTATTGCCGCGTCCCTCATTATCTGGTATTCCTTGTCAGTCAGGGTCTGAGCCGGGGCGACGGTTATGGAATCCCCCGTGTGAACGCCCATGGGGTCGAAGTTCTCTATGGAGCAGATTATGACGACGTTATCCATGTTGTCGCGCATGACCTCAAGCTCGTATTCCTTCCACCCTATGACGGATTCTTCTATAAGCATCTCGTGCGTGGGGCTCGCGTCGAGTCCGAACTTGACCATCTTTTCGTACTCTTCCCTGTTATACGCTATGCCGCCGCCCGTGCCGCCCAAAGTGAACGACGGCCTGAGTATCACCGGGTATGAAAATCTTTCAACCGCTTCGCACGCCTCCGCGAGACTCTTAACGAGCACGCTCGACGGAACCTCGAGCCCGAGTTTTTGCATGGCCTCTTTAAAGAGTTCCCTGTCCTCCGCCTTTTTTATGGCCGGCAGTTTCGCGCCTATCATCTCGACCTTGTGCTTTTCCAGAAACCCGCTCTCGGCTAACTTGACCGCGATATTAAGAGCGGTCTGGCCTCCCATTGTCGGAAGAAGCGCGTCCGGTTTTTCACGCTCTATTATCTTTTCGACTATCTCCGGGGTAAGCGGCTCGATGTATGTCCTGTCCGCAGTCTCAGGGTCAGTCATGATGGTCGCGGGGTTCGAGTTGACAAGCGCCACCTCGTAGCCCTCCTCGCGCAAGGCCTTGCAGGCCTGAGTGCCGGAGTAGTCGAACTCGCAGCCCTGGCCTATGACGATAGGGCCGCTTCCTATGAGGAGAATCTTTTTTATGTCAATGCGCTTGGGCAATTACGTCCTCCTACCAACCAAGAATCCACGCAAAGACAAGCGGGGCGACTATCGTCGCATCGGACTCTATTACGAACTTCGGCGCCTCTATGCTGAGTTTACCCCACGTAATTTTTTCATTCGGCACCGCCCCTGAATAAGAGCCGTAGCTCGTGGTCGAATCCGATATCTGGCAAAAATAACTCCAAAAAGGCGTTTTCTTTAGTTTTAAATCCTGCTGGAGCATGGGCACGACGCATATCGGAAAGTCCCCGGCTATGCCGCCTCCTATCTGAAAAAACCCTATGCCTTGTCCGTTGCTGTTTTTGAGATACCAATCGGCGAGCACAGTCATGTACTCGATGCCAGACTTCATGGTGGAAGGCTTGAGTTCGCCGGTAATGCAATAAGACGCGAAGATGTTTCCGAGCGTCGAGTCCTCCCAGCCGGGGACTATTATGGGAAGGTTTCTCTCGGCCGCGGCCAAAAGCCAACTGTCTTTTGGCGGTATCTGGTAGTATTTTTTTAGAACGCCGGACTTTAACATCTTATAAAAATACTCGTGCGGGAGATACCTTTTGCCCGAATCGTTCGCGTCTTTCCAGAGTTTAAAGATGTGATGCTCGATTCTTCTTATAGCCTCGCCTTCGGGAATGCAGGTGTCTGTAACGCGGTTAAAACCATTTTTAAGGAGTTTCAATTCGTCCTTTGGAGTCAAATCCCTGTAATTTGGAATACGCTTATAATAATCGTGCGCAACGAGGTTGAACACGTCCTCTTCGAGATTCGCTCCGGTGCAGGTTATGATGTCCACCTTTTTCTTGCGAATCATCTCGGATAGGGATTTGCCAAGCTCAGCCGTGCTCATGGCCCCGGCAAGAGTTACCATCATCTTGCCTTTTTTGTCAAGATGAGCCTCGTAGCCCTTTGCCGCGTCCACCATTGCCGCGGCGTTAAAGTGTAGGTAATTGGCCTCCATGAACTTCGAGATGGGGCCTTTTTTTGTTGTCGCGCTTTTGTTCTTTGACATTTCCTTCACCTCTTTAGTTTTTAGTAAAATAATTTTTCGGTACTGACTTCATTGCTCATGGTATGTAAATATTTTGATTGTGCCATTCGATCAATTCCGGAGAAGGACGCTCCATCGGATTCGCCGGCAAAACTCTTAACTTACTGCCATGGAAAGCATAATATTCACGCCCGTTTTCGTATTCCTCCTTAATGCGCTTGCTCACCTCTACGTGAAAATCTGACGTTATTGTCAAGTAACCCAAATCAAATAGTTTGTGCATATCGGAACGCACCAGGAGACCATTGCTTGTCCTGTTTGAACCTGTTTTTGAAACTGGTTTTATATGGGCCGCTTCCAGTACCGGAAGCGTTCTTTCCCCTGTAATAGCGCACCGCCTATTATAAGCCTCGGTGACAAGTATCCTGAAAGCGCCCTGTCCCAACCGGGCACGAGTCAAATATTCTCTTCCATAAAGTTCCGCATCTTCAGCGGCGACAGGTATTTCTTTTACTACTGCCTCATCTGGTTTTGCATATCTGCTTAATCGCTCCTGAACCTGTGTCCACAACCGTTTCCCTGTAGGGTCAACGGTATCATAGTTTTTTCCCCTTACAATATTTGCTTTCCAATCTTCCGGAATCGGAATCCAGTCATTTCTCGCAAAAAAGAAAGGATCTGCGAGAATAATACATCCAATCATAGGGTCTGGTTCGGGAGGACGGTCTCTTCTATAAGTATTTATTTTTTTCACCAACTCTTCAAAGGCGGTAACGCCATTTTTTTCTCCAAAGGCCTCCCATGCCAGCGAAGTCGGAATTCGCGAGCATTTGACAAAAAAGCCTCCACCCACAACAAAATTTAGCGGACTATGCAACTTGAACAAAAACGGTTCACCGCAGTCTAACGCTTGGAATCCTTGTCCGCCCGGACTCCAAAAGTTCACTTCATCAGGCAAACGCCTTGACAGAAAATCAAACCAGCCATTATCAGTTACGCCGACCCAAAACTTCATCTCACTTCCCCATCTCCTCGACAAACCTCTTGAAAAGATAAGCCGCGTCGTGCGGGCCGGGCGAGGCCTCGGGATGGTACTGGACTGAGAAGAATTTTCCATCCCTATCGCTTATTCCCTCAACCGTTTTGTCATTAAGGTTAACGTGCGTCAACTCGGCTATGCCTTTAAGCGAATCCATTTGAACGGCGAATCCGTGGTTCTGGCAGGTTATCTCGACCTTGCCTGTTTTTAAATCCTTTACAGGCTGGTTGCCGCCTCTGTGGCCGAACTTGAGTTTATAGGTCTTTCCTCCGAGCGCCAAACTCAACAACTGATGACCGAGGCATATTCCGAATATGGGCTTTTTGCCTATGAGTTTTTTGATGTTGTCCTGCGCGTATTTCACAGGCTCCGGGTCTCCGGGGCCGTTTGAGAGAAAGATGCCGTCGGGCTTCATGCCGAGGACTTTATCGGCGGTAGTATCCGCCGGCACGACCGTTACGTCGCAACCCGAAGAGACAAGATTCCGGAGGATATTGCGCTTTATGCCGAAGTCGTAGGCAACGACATTGAATCTTTTTCCACCCCTCACCCTACCCTCTCCCCGGAGGGGAGAGGAAGAAAAAGCGTCTCCTTCTTGGAGTGGAGGATGCGCATACCCGCCTTCAATGCTCCAAAGCCCCTCTTCCCATTTATAAGATTCTTTACAGGAGACTTCTTTTACAAGGTCTTTTCCGACAAGTCCTTTGGACTTAACAGCCTTTTCATAGGCAATTTCAGGAGACGCGATGGTCGAGATAACGCCTTCCATTGCGCCTTGCGTCCTTAAGCGCCTGGTAAGGGCTCTTGTGTCTATGCCGCAGATACCGACTATTTTATTTTTTTTGAGATAATCCTCAAGCCCTGTTCTTTCCTTCTCGTACCTCCAGTTGCTCGGCCTTACGCACGGATCTTTCACTATAAAACCCTCTACCCACGGCCTCCACGACTCGACGTCCTCGGAATTTATGCCGTAGTTGCCCTGCTCGGTGTAGGTCATCGTAACAATCTGCCCCTTGTACGAAGGGTCGGTCAGAATCTCCTGATAACCGGTCATAGAGGTGTTGAAAACGACCTCTCCGACGGTTTCGCCTTCGGCTCCGAAGGAGTATCCCTCGAACACGGTTCCGTCCGAAAGGACAAGTATTGCGGGTTTTCTTTTCATTGATTAATCTCCGTGATTTTAGGGAACAAATCAAAAACAAATCAAAAATTAAAAATCAAATGTCAAAGTGACAGATTAAAAATCAAAAATGAAATACCTTAATTTTGATTTTTGATATTTGATTTGTTCTCACTACTCCTCGTATATCACGTTCCCCGCGGCTATCGTCTTTACTACCTTGCCCTTAAACTCTTTTCCCTTAAACGGCGTGTTCCTGCCCTTTGATTTGAAGCTCGAAGGCTCGACAATCCATTTCTTTTCAAGATCAACGAGCGCTATGTCGGCGACGCTTCCCACCTTTAGCGTTCCCCTGTCTATAGCCATGACCTTCGCGGGATTAACCGACATGAAGCGAATAATATCGGATAGGGTAAAGACTCCTTGGTTAACGAGAGAGAGCATAACGGCAAGGGACGTCTCAAGCCCCACGACGCCGTTCGCCGCGTGGTCGAACTCAACGTCCTTTTCAACGGAGGAGTGCGGGGCGTGGTCGGTCGCCACGCAATCTATGGTGCCATCCTTAAGCCCTTCCCGCAAAGCCAAAACGTCTTCCTTCGCCCTAAGAGGCGGGTTCATCTTAAAGTCAGTATCGTAACCGATTACAGCTTCGTCCGTAAGGGTCAGATGATGAGGCGTTGCCTCGGCAGTAACCTTAACCCCTCTTTTCTTCGCCGCCCTTATAAGCTCGACCGAGCCTTTCGCGCTTACGTGAGCTATGTGGAGTTTTCCTTTCGTAAGTTCCGATAAAAGAATGTCTCTCGCGACCATAACCTCTTCGGCCTGAGACGGAACACCCTTAAGCCCGAGCCTCGTCGAAACCGCGCCTTCGTTCATCACCCCGCCTGCGGAAAGATGTGCGTCTTCGGCGTGGGATATGACGGTCAGGCCGAAGGCCTTTGAATACTCCAATGCCCTTCTCATTAAAGAGGCGTCAACAACAGGCCTTCCGTCGTCGGATACTGCAAGGCATCCTGATTCTTTAAGCTCGGCCATGTTGGAGAGGGTTTCGCCTTTAAGACCGGCGCTTATTGCCCCGACAGGATGGACGTTAACGCCGCATCCTTCGGCCTGTTTTTTTATGAATCTTGTTATTGCCTCATTGTCGTTTGCAGGTTTGGTGTTAGGCATGCAAAATACGGTCGTAACGCCTCCGGCGGCCGCGGCCGCAAGGCCGGTCTTTATCGTCTCTTTATATTCCTCGCCCGGCTCCCTCAGATGCACATGAAGGTCTATGAGTCCCGGTATTACGAGAAGACCCTTGCACTCAACGACGTCCCACCCCTCAATAGTCTCAAGACTTCCGCCCGAAGGCTGTATGGACGCGACCCTGCCTCCCATTACGACCACGTCGTAAAGCCCGTCAATGCCGCCCTCCGGGTCTATTACCCTTCCGCCTTTAAGAAGTAGCCTTTTCATCGCTTATATAATCCCTCTGTCGGTAATTATTATCCGCAAACGCCGTCAAGACATCTTAAATGACGGGTGCAGGGATTTATCCCTGCTCATTCCTTGACCCCGCCTAAGAGAAGATAGAATATCGCCATCCTTATCGCGACCCCGTTCGTAACCTGTTCGAGTATGAGAGAAGTTTCCCCGTCGGCAACGTCGGAAGAGATTTCAACCCCTCTGTTTATCGGCCCGGGATGCATTATCAAAACGCCTTTTTTGGCTTTTTTCAGCCTCTCTTTATTAAGCCCGTAGAGACCGGAATACTCCCTCACGGACGGGAAAAGCCCGTTTTTTTGCCTCTCCAACTGAAGCCGAAGCATCATTATTACGTCAGCGGATTTTATCGCCTCATTCATGTCGTACGTAACGCGGCAGCCTAATGATTCAATGCCGATTGGTAACATGGTGGGAGGGCCGCAGACAGTAACATTCGCGCCGAGTTTCGTAAAGCCGTGGATATTCGACCTCGCGACGCGCGAATGGGCTATGTCGCCTATTATCGCGATATTAAGCCCTTTTATTTCACCCAATTTTTCTTTTACCGTAAATAAATCCAAAAGCGCCTGAGACGGGTGCTCGTGCGCGCCGTCCCCGGCGTTAACGACGCTCGACTTAAGATGGCGGGCTATCATGTGAGGGGCGCCTGAAGACGAATGCCTTATGACGACGCAGTCAGGATTCATGGCCTCCAGGTTCAAGACGGTATCCTTAAGCGTCTCGCCCTTTGACGCGGAACTCGCGGAGACGGAGATGTTTATCGCGTCCGCGCTCATCCTCTTGGCCGCTAATTCGAAAGACGTGCGCGTCCGCGTCGATGCCTCGTAAAAGAGGTTTATGACGGTCTTGCCGCGAAGCGTCGGCACCTTCTTTATCTCGCGCGTCGAGACCTCTTTAAACGACACGGCGGAAGAAAGAATCAGCTCTATCTCGTCTTTATCGAGTTCCTCGATGCCGAGCAGGTCTTTTCGTTTAAGCCTCATTGCGCTCCCTGATGTTTTTCTATTCTGTAACGATAGACACTACCTCGTTGACTCCGTCCGCTTCCGCAAGATGCACCTTGATTTCTTCCTTAAGCGAGGTCGGGACGTTTTTCCCCACGTAATCCGCCCTTATCGGCAATTCCCTGTGCCCCCTGTCTATGAGAACGGCGAGTTGTATGCAATTCGGGCGTCCGAAGTCCATAAGGGCGTTCATGGCGGCGCGTATGGTGCGGCCGGTGAAGAGAACGTCATCCACCATGACGACTATCTTGCCGTCAATCGGTATGGGTATCTCTGTTTTCTGGAGAGGCTTAGCCTCTTTCATGCCTATGTCGTCGCGGTAGAGCGTGGCGTCAATCGCGCCGTAAGGCGTCTTGCCGTTCTCTATCGAATCTATGACTGAGGCGAGGCGCGAGGCGACATGATAACCGCGCGTCGGAATCCCCAATAGAACAAGCCCCTCCGCGCCCTTATTCTTTTCGAGTATCTCGTGCGCTATCCTCGAGAGAGCCCTCTCTATCGCCTTTTCGTCCAGTATCAGCTTTTTTTTCATTATGACCCCGCCAAAAAAAAACTCCACACCCTTTTAAGAGCGCGGAGTTTCCTTGAATTCGTAAGTAAAAACTGTCCTTGTCATTACCTCTCCCTTTCTTAATCTCTCGGGATTAAGTTAAAAGGGGTTATTCAGAGCGTCATAACTTTACATACCTGCGTTGCTCCTCGGCTCGTCGCTACGGCGTATGTAAGGATACGCCTCACTCCGAGCCCGACCCGCTTAGCGCGGGTACCCCGGCGCCTTGGTCTGCTTTGTTCTGACGCTCTGTAAGTGAATCTGATTACCTGCCTACGTCCACCTTAATTAGCTCATAGGCATAGGCGTCAAAGTATAAAGTCTTTTGGTACTTATTGAGAAAATCCACTATTACTTCGTACTCGACCTCTATGGCTATGTCTTTCTTCGTTCTTTCGATGCGTATATTATCCTTGTCTATCGGTATATACCAAAAATGAGCCTTTTCGAGGAGGTTTTTGACTATCTCTTCGTCGGTATGATAACCGGCGTTCTTGGCCGCGTTTTCAACCTCGTAATCGAACATCTTATAGGTAAAATAAGGAATCCCCAGAAGAAATCCCGCGTATATAGAGGCTCCGATGAATACTATCCAAAAAACCGTTCGTATCGAAGCCATGCCACCATTATTCTTGGACATGTTTATGATACCACCTCCTTAAAGATATATCACGCAAAGGACATTAGTCAAGTTAATTCTGCTGTCCTGCCAAGCCAAAGCAAAAACGTCCTGTTTTTGGCAGTGAGTGAATGTGCGCTGCGTTCCCACGCTGGAGCGTGGGAACGATAATGTTCGGCAATTATCTTTCCTTATAGTTCTTTTCATAATACGCCGCGTATTCCCCGCTCTTTACGCAGTTTATCCAATCCGGGCTGGAAAGATACCACTTCACGGTCTCTTTTAACGCCTCATCGAAAGAACTTTCCGGCGACCAGCCGAGATCCCTTCTTATTTTAGAGGCGTCTATCGAATACCTTAAATCGTGCCCCGGCCTGTCGGTTACGAATTTTATGAGAGACGAATAAGGCGCGGGGCGCGGCTTGAGTTCGTCGAGTATCGAGCAGATGCGCCTCACAAGATCTATATTAGTCCACTCGTTAGTTCCGCCGATGTTATACGTCTCTCCGGAAACTCCTTTATGCATGACAACGTCGAGCGCCTTGCAGTGATCATCCACGTAAAGCCAGTCCCTTACGTTCTTGCCCTCTCCGTAGACCGGAATAGGGCTGAGCGCCGCGGCGTTCAATATGACAACGGGAATGAGTTTTTCCGGAAACTGATAAGGGCCGTAGTTATTCGAACAATGGGTCGTTATCGCCGGAAGCCCGTAGGTCTTGTTGTATGCCCTCACGAGATGGTCGGCCCCTGCCTTGGAAGCCGCATAGGGGCTGTTGGGTTTATAATTGGAATCCTCGGTAAAACTCCCGTCGTCTACGGAGCCGTAAACCTCGTCCGTTGAAACGTTAAGGAATACACGTCTTCCTCCGGATGGGTTTTCCTTCCAATACTTTCTCGTTGCTTCAAGCATGGCGTGCGTTCCCATGACGTTAGTCTTCAAAAACTCTTCGGGGTTCATTATGGAGCGGTCAACGTGGCTTTCGGCGGCAAGGTGCGCCACGCCGTCTATCGAGTATTTGCAAAACGTCTCGCCGAGGAGTTTACAGTCGAGCACGTCTCCTTTTACGAAGACGTAGTTTTTCCTTTTCTCGACGTCTTTTAAACTTTCGAGGTTCCCTGCGTAGGTAAGGTTATCGTAATTGACGATTCTATAATCCGGGTATTTGCCGGCCATGTACCGGACGAAGTTAGACCCTATGAAACCGGCCCCGCCTGTTATGAGAAGATTCATTATTAACTCCGAAGATTGTCTAATCGAGGATAAAGCCCATTTCCGGCTTATCCTCATACCTTATCTCGTCAACCGGTTCTTTCTTGCCGAAGCCCTTGTAGAGGCTATTCGGGACGTTCCAGACAAAACCATTTACCGCGCCCACGTTCTTGTACGCATGAACTACCCCGGGCGGAACGACCACGGCCTTAGGGCTGTCCTCTCCCGCAATAAACGCCGTCTTTTGCCCGAATGTTTTCGAGCCGCTCCTCGTATCCCACAGATAGACCTTGAACGCGGAAGGCCCGACGAAACAAAAATAATCGGTTTGCATTACATGCTCGTGCGGCCCCCTCGAAACCCCGGGAAGCGTCATGGAGACGTATCCCATAAGCGGATGCAGTTCTTTGCCCAACTCGTCAATCCTGAAAAGTTCGGCAAGCCAGCCCCTTCCGTCTTTATGCTTCGAGATGTCCTTTATTATAACGCCTTCAATCACTTGGAATCCCCCTACCCCCTTTGAAAAAGGGGGAATCTGCGGATTTCCTTTCCGCATACCTCTCGACCGCGTCCAGCCAGTGCGGTATGACCATGCCTGTTATCCTTTTATACTTCGCCTTGTCCAGAACGGAGTATGCAGGCCTGCCAGCCGGAGTCAGGTATTCTTCCGTCAGCACGGGCTTTATTGTTTTGAGTTTAAATTCGACATTTCTTTTCTTGAACGCCTCGATAACGGCGTACGCGAAATCATACCAACTCGCGACCCCTTCGTTGGAAAAATGATACGTCCCCGGAGGCGCGGAAAGGAGTCTTTCAATGGCTCGTGCGAGGTCAACCGTATAAGTTGGGCTTCCGGCCTGGTCGAACACCACGGAAAGGGTTTCGACGGCAGAGGCTTTCGAAAGGATTTTTTTCGGGAAACTCTCTCCTTCGTTCCCGTAGAGCCACGACGTCCTCACTATCACGTAATTTTCCATTAAAGAGCGTACTGCGGTTTCGCCTTCCAACTTCGTTCTGCCGTAAACCCCGATGGGATTTACCGCGTCGTCTTCTTTGTAAGGGCGCGGCGTCTTGCCGTCGAAAACAAAATCGGTTGAGACGTGAACAAGCCTTGCTCCCGCATTACAACAGGCTTTGGCGAGGATTTCCGGGCCCTTCGCGTTAAGAACTCGCGCCTTTTCCGGCTCGCTTTCGGCCCTGTCCACGGCAGTATAGGCGGCGCAGTTTATGACCGCATCCGGCTTCTCGCGCTTGATGATTTTTTCGATTCCTTCAATATCGGTTATGTCGAAAAGTTCTTTGGAAAATTCCAAGACCTCATGGCTTTCCATGAGGACGGGAATCAAGTCCTTCGCTAACATTCCTTTAGAGCCGGCGACGATAACCCTCATCTCTATACCTTAATCCCCCCGCTTCCCGTTGCTAAGGCTATGCGGCAACGGGAGCCCAGCCCCTTTGGAAAAGGGGGTAACCTTATTCGCCCCGCTCGAAGCAACCATCTCGTTGGCCGAGAGAAGCGATGAGAACGTCCCTGCGTCCGTCCACCAGCCGTCAAGCTCGCGCCAAACGAGATTGCCATTTCGTATGTAAGCGTTATTGACGTCGGTTATCTCCAACTCTCCCCTGTCGGAAGGCTTGAGCGTCTTTATGATGTCGAATATCTTATTGTCGTACATATAAAGGCCGGTTACCGCGTAATCGGACTTCGGTTCCGTTGGTTTTTCCTCTATCTTCACTATCTTTCCGTCATCGAACACAGGCACGCCGAAACGCTTCGGGTCGGACACCTTCTTCAGGATTATCATGGCGCCGTCTTTTTGCTTTTCAAAGTCGAGCGCCTGCCCTCTTATGTTCTTTTCTATGACGTTATCGCCGAGCACCACGCAAATTTTCTCTCCTTCGGCGAAATGCTCGGCCAGACCCAGCGCCTCGGCAATGCCGCCCTCCCCTTCCTGATAGGTGTAATTCAGATGCTTCAATCCGAACTCCTTGCCGTTGCCAAGAAGTTTCAGAAAGTCCCCCGCGTTATTGCCGCCCGTTACTATCAATATGTCCTTTACGCCGGCGTTAACGAGGCAGTTTATCGGATAATATATCATCGGCGCGTCGAATATGGGCAGAAGATGCTTATTTGTAACCTTTGTAAGCGGATAAAGCCTCGTGCCAAGACCTCCCGCAAGAATAACGC
>JBAQMW010000286.1:0-1535 GCA_049303155.1 Thermodesulfobacteriota bacterium
ATTTTGCTGTGAGGGTGCAGGCCATAAGGCGGGCAGGTTCTGCGGCGTTGGATATGTGCTATGTTGCATGCGGAAGATTTGACGGTTTCTGGGAATTAAAGCTGAAGCCGTGGGATACTGCGGCAGCAATGCTTATAATTAAAGAGGCCGGCGGCATTGTAACGGATTTTAAGGGCAGCGCCTTTTCCTTATATTCAGGGGAAACACTGGCAAGCAACGGCCTTGTCCATGATGAAATGATAGAGATCTTGAATGCTGTCAAGTAAGTAGTTATTTTGTATGGCTTTTTATACTTGACAATTATTTGCAAATAGATTATAAATTTATCTACAATTTAATAACGAATGCTTCTTATCAAGAGTGGCGGAGGGATTGGCCCTTTGAAGCCACAGCAACCGCTCTGATGTTATGTCGGGGGTCAGGTGCTAATTCCGACAAGGCTTATATGTGCAAGCCTTGAAAGATAAGATTAGGTTTAGGCCTTTTCTTGATTTCAAGGAGAGGCCTTTTTTATTGCAAATTTTTTAATAGTAAGATTGAAACAAGGAAGGAGATTAAAATATGAGTTATGTAAAAGGTCTGAAATGCAGGGAGTGTGGCAAGGGATATCCTAAAGAGGCGCTGCATGTATGCGAGCTCTGCTTCGGCCCCCTTGAGGTTGATTACAATTATGACAAGATAAAGAAGGATATTACAAGAGAGGTAATAGCAAAGAGGCCGCCAAATATGTGGCGGTACAGGGAACTTCTGCCCATAGACGGCGAGCCGGCAGTAGGCTTTGATGTAGGCTTTACCCCGCTGGTAAGGGCAAAGAACCTTGAAAAGGCCCTCGGTGTAAAAGAACTTTACATCAAGAACGATGCTGTAAACCATCCCACCCTTTCCTTTAAAGACAGGGTTGTGGCCGTAGCCATATCAAAGGCAAAGGAGTTCGGCTTTAAGATTGTCGCATGCGCCTCCACCGGTAATCTTGCAAATTCAGTTGCGGCTCACGCAGCAGCCTGCGGCATGGAGAGTTATGTGTTTATTCCCCATGATCTGGAGCAGACAAAAATAATGGGGACTCTTGTTTACGGGACGAATGTTATCGCCATAAGGGGGAACTATGACGAGGTCAACAGGTTGTGCAGCGAGATAGCAGGCAAATACGGATGGGCATTTGTGAATATAAACATAAGGCCATATTATGCGGAGGGGAGTAAGGCTTACGGTTATGAGATAGTTGAGCAGTTGGGCTGGAGGACGCCAAGGCATATCATAGTGCCTATGGCAGGCGGCTCCCTTATAACAAAGGTATGGAAGGCCTTCCATGAATTTCACAAGATAGGCCTCCTTGACAAGGTTGATGCAAAGGTCTACGGCGCCCAGGCAACAGGCTGCGCCCCCATCACTACGGCTGTGAAAGAAGGCTCTGAACTCATAAGGCCGGTTAAGCCTAAGACCATTGCAAAATCCCTTGCCATAGGCAATCCGGCAGACGGCTATTATTCTGCAAAGGTTATGAGGGAAAGCAACGGCTGGGGCGAGGATGTGTC
>JBAQMW010000287.1:0-2648 GCA_049303155.1 Thermodesulfobacteriota bacterium
GCCTATATATACGCCGAACGTTCCCGGCTCGACGCCCGGCCTCGCAAAGGCGGAGAGCGCGTAGGCGAGGCTCTTTTTGTCCCTGAGTTCGATAAAGAGCCTCCCGCCCTGGCCGCTGAGTATCTCAGTAAGCACTTCCGTCGCATAGATGTCTTTCGAAAGCGCGGTCGGCCCGGTGAAACCCATGCCTATGTTGGTCTGCGCCTTGTCCTTATATTCTCCGGTGGATATGACGCCGCGGAGCGGCGCCTCTATCGCTAACTCCGGCATAGGTTTGGCTTTCCGGTCGAATCCCGTGAACGCGTCTTTAATCTTCTCGATGGCATAATCCGCTGATACGTCCCCGACTATTGTAAGTATCATCCGCGAGGGGACGAATATCGTTTCGTAGTGCCTTGCGAGGTCTTCTTTTTTAAGCGCGCCCACGACCTCCGGCGTTCCGGAGACCGTCATGCCGTAGGGGTGTTTTTTGTAGAGTTCTCTGTAGAGGAGCTTGAACGTGTAGCCCGGCAGATAGTCTTCTTCTTTTTTTATGGCCGCGAGGACGTCTTTTCTGAGTTTTTCTATTTCGTCTTCCGGAAAGACGGGGTTTTGAATGACGTCGGCGAAAATGGAGAGCCCCTTGTCGAAAAATCTCGAAAGAAAATTAGCCTGAACCCCGGACGAGTTTCTTCCCGAAAAGCCGCTTATGCCGCCGGCCATGCCTTCGATTTCATCGGCGAGTTCTTCTCGTTTCATCTTCTTTGTTCCGTAGGTAAGCATCGCGGCGGTGAAGTTGCCGATGCCGTTCGTATCTTTTGTCTCGAAGCGGAGCCCGCCCGGAAAGGCCGCGTACATGGCGACAGTCGGGTTAGAGCGGTCTTCCTTGACTATGACGGTTATGCCGTTATCGAGTTTCCTCTTGGTTATACCGTCTCCGGCGTCCTTTTTCGTCTGTTTGAGTTCTTTATCCCAAGCCTTGGTTACGGCCTTGTTGAGAGTTTTTTCCTTCAACGCCGATTTGTCTGATTCCGGGGCCACCGCGACGATCGTCATGTTTATTTTATTCAGGTATCTTTTTAATACTGCCTGCACGTCGTCCTTTTCGACGCCTCTTATGCCGGCAAGGTATTTCTTTTCGTAAGAGAGGTCTCCGGCCGAGGATTCGTAATAGCCGAGCTGATTGGCTTTTCCGTCCATTGTTTCGCGCGAGTATATGAAAGAGCTTTCAAGCGAGAGTTTCGCCTTGTCGAGTTCCTTTGCCGAGGGGCCCTCAAGCGACATAGTCTTGAGTTCCTCTACGACTTCCGCCGCAGCCTCGTTCACCTTGGCTGAGTCGAGTGAAAGCAGGAACATGAAAAGTCCGGGATCCTTCGGCGTCATGGCGTACGCGGTTACGCTGTTTACGAGTTCTTTTTTAATCTTGAGTCTTTTGTAGAGCCTGCCCGTAACCCCGTCGCCGAGGATGCTTGCCAAAACGTCCAAGGCGTATACGTCCTCGTGTTTCAGCGACGGTATGTGGAAGGCCATGGCGAGGTGCGTCGTATTTATGGGTTGTAACTCTACGGCGCTTTTAAGCTTGTTCTGAGGAGGCTCGATAGGCTTTGCCGAGTGCGGGTCGTCTTTGCCGGAAAAATCCTTAAAGGATTTTTTGACGAGTTCAACAACCGCTGCGGCATCCACGTCGCCTGCTATGACGAGGGTCATGTTATTGGGGACGTACCACTTCTTGAAAAATTCGAGTATCTGCTCCCTCGCGAATTTATTTACCGAGTCTTCCGTGCCTATTACCGGCCTTTGGTACGGGTGAGCGGTGTAAGAGGTGTCGAAGACGGTCTTGTAGAGTTTTCTCTCGGGACTATCCTCGCCCATGCGTATCTCTTCTTTCACGACTTCGAGTTCTTTTTTTAATTCGCCGGGGTCGAAAGAGGAATTCCGCACCGCGTCGCTCATTATGTCGAGGGCGGTGTCGAAGTTTCTGCTTGGCAGGGTTATGTGGTAAACGGTCGTGTCGAAGGAGGTGTAGGCGTTTATGTTTCCGCCCGCGGCCTCTGTTTCGGCCGCGATGCGTCCGAGGCCGCGCCTTTAGGTGCCCTTAAAGAGCATATGTTCGAACACGTGGGCGAGGCCGTATTCGCCTTCCTTTTCGTCCGCGCTCCCGACCCTGACCCACATCTGCAGCGCCACTACAGGGGCGCTCCTGTCTTCTTCCACGACGACGGTAAGGCCGTTATCGAGGACGGTTCTTGTTATCTTCCTTCCCTCGGCCGAGGCGTTTGCGGCTCCGGCGAGAATCAGGATTATCAAGCATAGTATGGCCTTCATGAAGATTTTCATCAATAACCTCCACCTTTTTTTTTAAGCGTGCCCGGCACCACTTGTAACTCAAGGCTTTAGCCTTGAGACATCAACCCTAAAGGGTTGAGTTACGTCAAGACATCAATGCACCGGTAATACGTATGCCCCGCGTCAAATATTATTGCCTAAACCCTGCGCGTTTACAGCGAAAAGTGGCGCTGGGCGCGTTTGAGATTCATATGATATACCACTAAATTATGTTTTTCAATGTTTTGTCGCCCTGTGTCCTGCCGGACGGCACAATGAATTGATGCCTTGACGGTATGCATACCCCGATGCGAATTAAGACATTATGGGTGCAGGGCTCAGCC
>JBAQMW010000288.1:0-2292 GCA_049303155.1 Thermodesulfobacteriota bacterium
CCTCCAACATAGTGGAGGCGGCCGGCAGGGCATGTATGGGGGAGAACAGGTCAAAGAAACAAACCGAACTCTTGGCATTCGGAGACGCAAAAAGGACCGCCATCGAATACACCTCCACGCACATAAGCAGCGAGACCGTGATAGAAGACTTTGAGCTGAAAAAAGACCTGATAAAAGCCTACTCAAAGGCATCGGTAAGAGTAATCAGTGAAATCGAGCGCCTCTGGTACAATGAAGACGGCCTTGGCGATTGTTTCAGAGTCAAAATCCTGGCGGAGGTCATGCCGGAAGAGGAGTTGATGAATGATGTCTCGGAAAGAGCGCTCCTGATTGATAAAAGCACCCTTCCCCTTAATATAGAGATATGGACGGACAAGAAAACATATAAACTCGGGGAAAAGATGAGGGTGTATCTGAAGGCAAACAAGTCCTTTTACGGAAGGCTCATCTACGTAAACGCCTCAGGAGAGACGCTTCAAATTCTGCCGAACCCCTATAGAAAAGAAAACCATCTTGAATCAGGCATTGTTTATGAAATCCCCTCCGTCCTCGACTCGTTCGACTTTGTAACAGTGCCTCCGTTCGGAGAAGAAACCGTAACCGTCTATGGCAGTTCCGCCGAACTGGGGGAGATAGAGATTAAAACCCGCGGCGGGGTATATAAGGTCGAGACCGCGTCGGACGACATCGGGACTAAAACCAGAGGAGTAAGGGTAAGCCAGCTGAAGCAGTCCCCTTATGCGGAATTCTCCGAATCGAGCGTAAAAATAAATACAGTGGATAGATAAGGGGATAAATCCCCTTGGCAATCATCTGCCACCTTGTTCCTTTCCCATAGCGGATATTTTTGCCATGTCAACACAAAATACGCAAAACCGGGCAAGTGGCATAGTGATTGATATTTCCGCCCAAATACTTGACAAATTTAATAAGGTATATTAAATTGTATATAAGCGTTCCGCAGGGAGTATTTTTTCATTTATGAGACTAACCACAAAAGGACAATACGCCGTAAGGGCGATGGCGGCGCTTGCCGGCCATAAAGAGGGCAGGCCCGTTAGCCTTAAGGACATCTCGGCTGAGGAAGGTATTTCTCTTGCTTATTTGGAGCAACTTTTTGTAAAATTACGCAAGGGTAATATCGTAAGAAGCGTCAGAGGTCCGGGCGGGGGTTATCTTCTGGCAAAAGACCCGTCGGAGATAAGCGTCGGCGAGGTAATATCGGTTGTCGAGGAGCCTCTTAACCCGGTCGCGTGTCTTGACGACGACTCAAGCGGATGCGCGAGGAGCGATAGTTGCATGACTCAAAAGGTCTGGAAGGGGCTCGGCGACAGGATAAAGGAATTTCTGAACTCCATTACGATAGAAGAATTGGCGTCCGAGATGAATTCGCTTAAGGACGCGTCCGGCCACAGATGCGACACGCATTAGATTGAGAACACTGAAGAACACGTAAAAGCCGTCATTGCGAGCGAAGCGAAGCAATCTCTCTCTCGATGACAAATAAAGATGAGGTTTTTAGAGAGTCTCAAATCGCACCGGAGGTTTCTTTGAAGAAGATATATTTCGACCATAACGCCACTACCCCTGTCCTTGAAGAGGTTTTCGACGCAATGCTTCCGTATCTTAAGGAGGAGTGGGGCAACCCTTCGAGCATACACTGGGCAGGAAGAGGGCCGAGAAAGGCCGTTGACGACGCGAGGGAAAAGGTGTGCGCGTTTTTAAATTGCGCGCCGGTCGAACTCGTGTTCACAAGTTCCGGTTCCGAGGGCGACAACCTTGCGATAAAAGGCACGGCCTTCGCCAAAAAATCAAAGGGCAACCACATAATAACCACAAAGGTCGAGCACCCTGCGGTTCTTAACACATGCAAGTATCTTGAAAGGGAGGGCTTTGCTGTAACGTATCTTGACGTTGATTCTTACGGCCTCATAAACCTTGACGAGCTTAAAAACGCCATAACTCCGAAGACCATTCTTATAAGCGTGATGTACGTGAATAACGAAACTGGCGTAATAATGCCGGTCGAGGAAATAGGAAAAATCGCGGAGGCGGCCGGCGTAACGTTCCATACGGACGCTGTTCAGGCCGCGGGGAAACTCAAGATAGACGTAAAGCAATTAAAGTGCGACCTCTTGAGCATATCAGGCCACAAGCTCTACGGCCCCAAGGGCGTAGGCGCGCTTTACGTTAAGCGCGGGGCGCGGATTACGCCTCTTATCCACGGAGGCCACCACGAGAGAAACCGCAGAGGCGGCACGGAAAACGTCCCGGGCATAGTCGGGCTCGGAA
>JBAQMW010000289.1:0-17703 GCA_049303155.1 Thermodesulfobacteriota bacterium
GCGTCATAAAGAGGGTTATCGAGAAGGCAATGACGGCGAATATCAAAACAGGCTTCATCACCGGGTAGAGGCTTATGCCGGAGGCCTTTAGAGCGGTCATCTCGTTGTCGGAACTCATCCTCGTGAAGGCGACGAGCGTTGCAACCAAAAACCCGGCGGGTATCACGTAGATGAGAAACGTCGGCATGGCGGCGGCCGTGAAAAGAAGGAGATGCCATATGTCCGCGTAGCCCGAGAAAAAAAGTTCGAGGAGTTTGAGTATCTTGTCAAGGAGCGCGGTTACGGTAAGCACAATGATGCCGAGAGCGAACGGCACGGCGATTTCTTTTAATATGTAAGATGTCAGAATCCTCGGCATATTGACAATATTACTATAAAGCGGGAATGTCGGCAACCTAAAGGAGCAGGTTGCAAACCTGCTCCCGCAAAGACAGGGAAAAGGGAACCCCCTTTTCCCCTATTCCCTGCTCTTCGCCCTTGCCAATATCGCGAATTACTGCTAATTTTAGTAATGATGGCGAAAAGGGCGTTAATGATAGTCTTGGACGGACTCGGGGTCGGGGAATTGCCTGACGCCTCCTGCTACGGAGATTCCGGCAGTAATACGCTCGGCAATATGGCAAAGGCAGTTGGAGGGTTTAAGATAGACAATCTATGCGCCATGGGACTGGGACTCATAGACGACGTTACCGGGCTTAAGGCCGTAACCGGGCCAATCGCGTCTTACGGCAGGATGCGCGAGGCCTCTAAAGGCAAGGATACCACTACGGGGCACTTCGAATTAACAGGTGTAATCCTCGACAAACCCTTTGCTACTTATCCGCACGGATTCCCGAAGGAGATAATGGATGAGTTCGCCTCCCGTACGGGCCGCGGATGGCTATGGGGAATGCCGGCATCAGGCACCGTCATAATAGAGCGGCTCGGCAAGGAACATCTGCTTACGGGCAAGCCCATTGTCTATACCTCGGCTGACAGCGTTTTTCAGATAGCCGCACACGAGGAAGTGATACCAATCGAAGAACTCTATGAAATTTGCAAAATAGCGCGCGGCTTACTCGATAGGCATAACGTCGGAAGGGTAATAGCGAGGCCCTTTACAGGAAGGCCCGGCTCATTCAGGAGAACAGAGAGGAGAAAAGATTTTTCCCTTGAGCCTCCGTCCGAGACGCTCCTCGACGCGCTGAAAAAGAGCGGCGCGTCCGTCGTCGGCATAGGCAAGGTGCCGGACATATTCTGTCACAGGGGTTTTACCTCCGAGGTTCCGGCCTCAGGCAATAAGGAGATACTTGATAATGCCATAAGGGAGTTTTCGGCGTTGAATGAGGGGCTTGTTTTAGCCAACCTCGTTGACTTCGACATGCTCTACGGCCACCGTAACGACGCAGCCGGTTACGCAAAAGCCCTTGAGTATTTCGACGGAAGAATTACTGAGATGTGTGAGCGCATGGGAGAAGAAGATATTCTTATAATAACGGCGGACCACGGGTGCGACCCAACTACCCCTTCGACAGACCATTCGAGGGAGTACGTTCCGCTCCTTGTTTACGGCAAGGGCGTTAAAGCAGGGGTAAATCTCGGCACGAGGGATAGTTTTTCTGATGTCGCGGAAACCCTTGCCGAATTCTTCGGCATAAAGGGATTTTCGCGAGGCAGGTCTTTTCTGGCGGAGATAAAGGCGTGAAGAAAGATTGAAAATCAAATATCAAAGTGACAGATTAAAAATCAAAAATGAAATACCGAAATTTTGATTTTTGATATTCATTGCTTGATTTGCAATATCGAAAATTCGCAGGTAAAATCACTTCCGCGGGTTTAGGTTTGCAACCTGAACCAAATATTTCGTATAAAGCAATCACGAATTTAAAGCCTGCCATGAGCGAAGCATGTCCTGAGTTTATCGAAGGGTCGAAGGGGAGCAGGTTGCAAACCTGCTCCCGCAAAGACCTCTGTCCTTAAAACTTGGCTTGATAGGCGGAATATTTACGGGTAAAATCAGTTCAGGCGCAATATATATGGCTAACTCTTCCGACATAGAGCTTAAAAGGCGTTTAAGGCTTGCAATAGGGTTCACCGTCGTTGTTTTCTTCGCGGAACTCATCGGCGGCTACGTTACGAACAGTCTTGCGCTTCTTTCGGACTCGGCCCATGTGTTCATGGACGCGTTGGCGCTCTTCCTCACTCTTTCCGCGCTCTACATCTGCGAGCTTCCTTCCACCGAAAACAGGACTTACGGGCTGCACAGAGTGGAGGTGTTTGCCGCGTTTCTTAACGGCGTTACCGTGTTCGTTGTCGCTCTATTCATTTTTTATAAGGCTTATCTTCGGTTTTTAGACCCTCCGGAGGTCGAGAGCACGGGCATGCTTATAGTGGCGGTCTTCGGGCTTTTGGTGAACTTGGCGGTGGCGTCGCGGCTTCACGGCTTTGCCAAATCAGACCTTAACGTCAGGAGCGCGTTCTTGCACGTCGTCGGCGACGCGGCCGCATCCGTCGGGGTGATAGCAGGGGCAATCATAATACATTTTACCGGCGCCTATATTGTAGACCCTATCGTGAGCGCGGGCATAGGGTGCGTGATACTTTGGGGTTCGCTCCGGATAATGTTCGAGGCCTCCCACATACTGCTCGAAGGCGTGCCTCGTTCGGTGAGTTTAAACGAGGTGGTCAGGGACATAACGTCGTTCGAGGGAGTGAGCGGAATCCACAGCCTCCATATCTGGAGCATCTGCCATAACGTGAACGCCCTTTCCGCTCACGTTGACGTTAATGCGGCCTACGCGGCTCCGAGGGGGCTACTTTTAAAAAAGATAAACGAAAGACTTGCCGAAAGGTATTCTATCTTCTATACTACATTACAGGTGGAGTGTCCGGGGTGCGAAGGCCGTAACGGGGGAGAAGTATTGAGGACAATAGCGCACAGGGATAACCGCCACACATGATGAATACATGATTCGGAGGACTTATGGCAATAAAACCCCTTAAACCCGAAGAACTTTTCTGGAAGTGCGATACATCCAAGTTCAAGTTTTCGACTACCGAGGACGTGGTGCCCCTTCCCGGCGTCATAGGGCAGGAGCGGGCCATGCGCTCGCTTGCCTTCGGCCTCGGCATTTCCAATCACGGCTACAATATGTTCGTCTTGGGCGAAAGCGGCACGGGAAAGGCCTCGATAATCAAAACGCGCCTTGACGAGGTTGCCGCTTCTGAAAAGGTTCCTGATGATTGGTGTTATGTTTATGCCTTCTCGGATCCGGACAGACCGTCTGCGATTAATCTTCCTCCCGGTATGGGCACTGCATTTCGGGACGACATGGACGAACTCATAGAGACTCTTAGGCGCGACATTCCCAAGGTCTTTGAAAGCAAGGACTACGAAAAGCACCGCGACGAGATACTCGAAGGCCAGCAGGAAAGGGCCAAGGCCATATTCCACAGGCTCGAGCAGAAGGCGATAGAAAAGGGTTTCGCGCTCAAAAAGACCGTCTCCGGATTGTCCGTCGTTCCGGCGAAGGACGGAAAGCCCATGGCTCAAGAAGAGTATAACGCCCTTCCGAAATACAAAAAGGACGAGTACGACAAGGAGATGCATATTCTTCAGGAAAGGCTTAGCGACGCCGTGCGCGAGGCGAGGAATATCGAGAAGGAGACGCAGGACAGGATAAACGAACTCGACAGGGAGGTCGTCCAATACGTCATAAATCCCCTTACGAACGAACTCTTCGAAAAGTACAAGGACTTTCCGAAGGTTACGGCTTATCTCGAAGAGGCAAAGGAAGACATCTTCCGGAGCATAGACGACTTCAGACCCAAAGAGGACATGGCTCTTCCAATGGGGCTCAGGCTCCCGAAGCAGGAGCCGTCGTTCGAAAGGTATAAAGTGAATCTTTTCGTGTCGAACCAGGGTACCAAGGGCGCACCCGTCGTGGTCGAGACGAACCCGACCTACTATAATCTCTTCGGCAGGATAGAGCACAGGATTCAGTACGGCGTCGCGTCAACGGACTTTACCATGATGAAGCCCGGCTCCGTGCACAGGGCGAACGGCGGGTATCTCATAGTGGACGCCTTGGACGTCTTGAAAAACATCTTTGTTTACGACTCCTTGAAGAAGATGATAAAGAACCGCGAAATCGGGATAGAGGACGTGTGGGAGCAGTACAGGCTCATGACGACGACCGCCTTGAAGGCCGAGCCCATACCGGTAAATATAAAGATAATAATGATAGGCGAGCCTTACATATATTACCTCCTATATAACCTCGACACCGAGTACAGAAAGCTCTTCAAGGTAAAGGCGGATTTCGACAGCATTATAGACAAGACAAGCGAAAACATGGATAAATACGCGGGGTTCATCTCCGCGAGGTGCAAGGATAGGGGGCTTTTGCCCTTTGACAGGACGGGCGTTGCGAGGGTCGTGGAGTACGGGCTCAGGTATTCCGCGGACAAGGAGAAACTCTCGGCGCGTTTCGGAAGGCTGGAGGACCTCATCATCGAGTCGAGTTATTGGGCTTCCGAAAAAGGGAACAAGGCCGTTACGGCGGAGGACGTTGAAAAGGCCGACAAGGAACGCGTGTACAGGAGTTCCAAATTCGACGACAGGCTTAAGGAACTCATAAAAGAAGACACCTTCATGATATCAACGGACGGAGCCGTCGAAGGGCAGATTAACGGTCTGGCCGTCATGGACCCCGGCGATTACGCCTTTGGCAAGCCGACGAGGATAACGGCAAGTGTGTTCCTCGGCGACGAGGGGGTAGTGAGCATCGAGCGTGAAGTCAAGATGAGCGGCAGGATTCACAACAAGGCCCAGTTGATACTCGGTAACTTCTTGGGCGAGAGGTTTGCGAGGGAGTTTCCCCTTACCCTTTCGGCCTCGATATGTTTCGAGCAGTTATACGACGAGATAGAGGGCGACAGCGCGACCTGCACCGAGCTTTACGTCTTGCTTTCAAGCCTCTCCGGGCTTCCGATAAATCAGGGCATAGCGGTAACCGGCTCCATGAACCAGAGAGGAGAAGTTCAGCCAATAGGAGGCATAAACGAAAAGATAGAGGGCTTTTTCGACGTGTGCGCGGAAAAGGGCCTTACCGGAAAGCAGGGCGTCATAATGCCCAAGAGGAACGTAAGAAACCTCATGCTCAAAAAAGAGGTGGTCGAGGCCGTTGAAAAAGGCCTTTTTTCGATTTATCCCATAGAGACCGTTGACCAAGGCATGGAGTTACTCACCTCTACCGCCGTCGGAGTCCGGGGCGCGGACGGAAAATTCCCAAAGGGTACTGTCAATGGCCTCGTCGAGGGGAGGTTAAGGGATTTGGCGAAGAGACTTAAGGAGTTCGGGCGGCAGAAGGCCAAGCCGGGCGCGGAAAAAACAGAGAATAAGGAAAAGTAGGCACAGGGGACAAGAAAAAGTAAATACAGCAGCATAAATAAACGCGTATTACAGAGCGTCAGAACAAAGCAGGGGTCGTGCGAAGTTATGGCGCTCTGCCTGGGGATTATGTTAATAAGCGAGATATTCTTAAGCATACAGGGAGAATCCACTTACGTCGGCATGCCATGCATATTCATAAGGCTTGGCGGATGCAATCTTGCCTGTTCGTGGTGCGATACGCCTTACGCGAGAAGCACGGAAAATTGCAGGGAGATGACCATTCCGGAGATATTGGGAGAGGTTAAGAAATTCAAGCCCCGGCTCGTCGAGGTTACCGGCGGAGAGCCTCTTATACAGGCGGAAACAAAGGATCTTTTGAAAAGACTCCTCGACGCAGGGTATCAAACGCTTGTCGAGACGAACGGCTCCATGAGCCTCGAAGGGGTGGACGCCAGGGTGGTAAAGATAGTGGACGTGAAATGCCCGTCGAGCGGATTTGCCGGGACGTTCGTCATGGACAACGGAAAGTATATAACGTCCGAAGACGAGCTTAAGTTCGTCATAGCCGACATTGAAGATTACGAGTATGCCAAGAGGTTTTTGGAAGAGTGCGTAAAGGACTCTACCGCCAAGATGCTTTTCGCGCCCGTGAGGCCGAATCTCAATCCCGGAGACCTGGCGGATTGGATATTGAGGGACGGCTTGAGGGTAAGGCTTCAGATACAACTGCATAACTACATCTGGGAGGACGGAAGGCGGTAGGACAGGCGTCCCGCCTGTCAAATAATTTCTTTGCGGGAGCAGGTTTGCAACCTGCTCCCTTCGACCTTTCGACAAACTCAGGACATGCTTCGCTCAGGGCAGGCTTTAAATTCGTAATTGCTTTATACGAAATATTTGGTTCAGGTTGCAAACCTGAACCTGCCGTGGAGCCGCGCAATGGCGATAACAAGGGCTTCTCAATAGCCTGATTGAAATTTGGAGCAGGAAACGTCCCCTATCTTGTGAAAACATCGTTGGTCTTGATTTTAATCTTTTATGTCATGTCTTTCTTGGCGGCCGTTTTTTACGTCTTTTCTAAAAAAGGCGAAGCCGCGCGGTTTTCCTCCCTTGCGCTTTATGCCGGGCTTCTTCTCCATACCATAATCCTCTTTTATCAAGGATACCTGAGCGGCAGGCTTCCCGTGGCCGGGGTGTTCGAAACGCTTTTCTTTTACAGCTGGGCCGTCTCAGGCGTTGTCGCAGTGGTCGGCTGGCGTTACAACGAGAGGCTCTCCGGCCTTATAATGATGCCTCTTTCGATTACGGCCTTTGTCTTTTCTTTCCTCAACATGACGGGGCCGAAGAAACTGCCCCTCATATTGAGGACTTATTGGTTCGAACTCCACGTCATAACGAGTTTTGCCGCTTACGCTCTTTTTACCCTCGCTTTGTCATCGGCGGTTTTTTTCATTATCCGTTCTTATTGGCAAGGCCGGGGTACCCATCCGCGGGGCACCCATGCGGAGCATGGGTCGGGGTCGGAGGGGACGCCCAGTACCACTTTTGTTACAAAAGCAGGTTGTATAAAAAAAGCCTTCGTGTCGGAAGTGGTGCTGGGCGCGAGGGATTTTCTTGACATAACAGGGAGAGCGATACTTTTCGGCTTTTTCTTTTTTTCGGTGTCCATGTTTTCAGGCGCGATATGGGGGTACGTTGCGTGGGGCGCTTACTGGATGTGGGAGCCGAAGATGCTATGGTCTTTCATAGTGTGGTTTTGGTACGCGGGCGCGATGCACCTATGGTACATGAAGGTTACCCCCCGACCCACGCCGCTTCGGGGTACCCACTCGGAGAGTGGGTCGGGTGCCCCGAAAGGGGGGTCGGGGGGGATTATAGAGCGTAACGGTCTTTGGATTTCCGTCGCGGCCGTTATGGGGTTTTTCATAACGCTTTTCACTTACATAGGGGTAGGATTACTAATGAAGAGCAGTCATAGTTTTTAGGATTGAGTATATTGTTAAGGTCAAGTGGAGAATGCCGGCGTGTCGATTGCACGGGGTAATCGCTTCATGGTGCGGCCGAAGCAACCATCAAGTCTCTTTCCTTCACCATATATAACCCTGCTTTTTGTTTTGACAAAGGGGATAGGTTTAGTTAATGTAAACATCAATCATAGGAGGTGAATCATGAATTGGTATTTAACGGTATTAAAAAAGTATGCCGTATTTAGCGGAAGAGCAAGAAGAAAAGAGTATTGGATGTTTTTTTTGTTCAATATTCTTTTTTCCATTTTAGCGGCGATTCTTGACAATGTTTTTGGGACAGCTATTGAAGGTGTAGGGTATGGTTTATTCTATATCTTATATGTATTAGCTGTTTTTATACCCGGGTTAGCAGTTTCAGTAAGAAGGCTTCACGATGTTGGGAAAAGTGGTTGGATGTTTTTAATAGTATTCATTCCAATAATTGGCGCAATTTGGCTTTTAGTCCTAATGGTAAATGATAGTAATCCCGGTGAAAATAAATATGGACCAAATCCTAAGCAACTAACAGCGGATAAAAGGTTCGGCTCCGCCTCACCCAGATTGCCTTCAGTTCCATAGGGGCATAGCCTCGTAGATTGGGTTAGCGGAGCGTAACCCAACAATAATATAAATTAAGCCGGCATAGCCCGTCCTGCCTGATTTTTATATTCTATAGATACCCTCTTTCCTTAATGTACGTCTTTATCTTTTCGCTCAAATCTTCGGCTTCTTTTTTAAGTTCAACGAAGTCCTCTGCGATAAAGGCGTATGACGGGTTATAGTCGGCTTCTTCCCTGTATTTCATGAGTTTTGAAAACACGTGGGAAGTCTTGGGAGGAAACACGCCCTCTTTTACAAAATGCAGTCCGAGGAGCCTCAGCGCGCTTTCATGGCTTCTCGGTTCAAGTCCTTTCGTAAGAAGAAGGGCGCGGATATTGTAGAGAAGAAAATAGTAAAGTCTTGAAACGGCGTCGTTAAGAAGTTGTTTCTCAAATAGAACCGTAGCGGCCTTGAACGCGGCTTCCGCCCTTTCAAGTTCTTCGCGAATGTTTTTCTTTTTGTTTTCCTCGGTCATAGCGGCACGCCCTCCTTTTCTATGTCGAGGGCGATGCGTCTTTCTCTTTCTTTCAGGCGGTTGAATTCTTCTTCTGAAAATACGATGACCGAGAGCGGGGTAAGGTGTTTTAGTTCTATTTCGGCGACCTCGTCAAGTATGGCGGATTTAAGTTCCCGTGAAAGCCCTCTGACCACGATTGCTATGTCTATGTCGGAAGAACTGTCGTAATCCCCGCGCGCCATTGACCCGAAAAGCACGAGTTTTACGAGTTTCTCGCCGAGAAGTCTCCGGAGGGCGTTTTTTAACTCCGGTAAAGGTTTTGTTGTTTCTCTTTTGAGCGCACTGTTGCCCATAAGTTATTTATACACCTCGATCGCAAGCAAGTCAATTTATAACATCAAAATGGCTTTTAAGCCTCTTTCCTCCACCAGATAACCGCCGATTTTTTGCGGAACTTTGCGAGGAGGCCGGTCTTTGTCTTTTTCAGTTTACCTTTGAGAAATCCCCTCAGTTTTTCGTCGTGCTCTCCTGTAACGAGTCCCATGTACTCTTTCCAGAATTCCACCGCCTCATCCATGCCGTTAAACGGCTGGTCAAAGTCGTATTCTATTATTTTTATGTTTGCGAATATGCCGAGCGAGTGCAGGAGCGAATATGTCTTCAGATAATCGCTCTTCGGAGGAAGGGGCTTTTCGAAGATAAGGGGAAAAAGTTCTCTGTAATAAAATTTATCCGCGTTAGGGTCGACGCCCGTAACGAGGAATACTACTTTTTTTGCGAGCCTGTCGGCCTCTTTCATGAACTGCGCGTTGTCCTTTAAAAGTTCCGGCACGTTAGAGCAGATTATGACGTCGTGCGGCTTTAGTTTTATTTCGCCCCACGCGCCGAGCACAGGTTTTACGCCTTTTATCTTGAGCCTCTTTATGTCGGAGTTGAGGATGTCAATCATGTGAGGCGAGGGGTCGAGCGCCGTTACTATTTTCCCCTTCTTAGCGAGAGGCACGGAAAGCGTGCCGCAGCCCGAGCCTACGTCCAAAACGGTCTTCGTTCCGCGCATCTCAGGAAGCAGAACAGGAAGGAGTTTTTTAGAAAAATCCGAATGTTCGAGCCCTCTCCTGTACCACTGCGCCTTGAGCCTGTTCCAGAAGTTATTGCCTTGGTTCAGCCGCGTCAATTTTTTTCTCCTTGTCTGTGCCCATGCCTCTTATCGGGGCGGTGAATATCCTTTCGAATATGCCGAGTATCTTTTTGCCCATGCCGGATATGGGTATTGCCTCGACCTCAAGATTCTTCATCGGCCCGCTTATTTTATAATACATGGTAATCGTGCTTTTCTCTCTGCCCCCGATTATCCATCCCGCTAAAGGAATGTTCGAGATTATCTTGTCAATCGTGACGAAGGGGTGGAGCCCCAAGGTCGAGTCCATGGTTTCCTTTGGTATGTCTATCTCTCCCACGGCGGACATGCGGAGCGAATTGCTTTCGAGGAAAAAGTTGTCGGTCGAGAGAATGCCGTCTTTTATCCGGAACTTTCCGTCAATTGAGCCGTAAGGCATGCCTGTATTGAAGAGTTCCGTTACGGTGAGGATGTTGACGATTGAAAATATTTTGGTCAGGACGAGGAATTTTTTGAGTTTGCCGTCCTTCGCCGAAAGGTTTATCTCTCCGTTAAGCCCCTCGCTCATGGGTGAAGCGCCGCGTTTTATGTTTACCTTGGCCTCGGCCGTAAGCCTTCCGGTCAAGATGTCTTCCTTGGCGCCGAGGTCCTTGAATATGCCCGCGACCCTGACCCTTGAAACATTAAAAGAAGCCTCCATGAGATTCGGGGATTTTTTGTCCCTGAATAAAACCGCTTTCCCTTCGACCTGCCCCCCGTGAGACGTGAAGATTATCGGGGAGATGTTCACGGCGTCCTTGCCCATTACCGCCTCGGCCGAGAGGGCAGTGTAGGATATGCGTTGGATAAAACCGTGCTTCGCGGATATCCTGCCTCTTCCCGTTATGGGCGTGCCTGCGTCCCGCGCTTCCGGCGTGCCGGTTTCGCCGCCGTCATCGGCTCGGAGTGGGTTCCTTCCCTTTGCCGTTGCCATATCCGCGGTGTCGAGGTGATTGGAAAAGAGATTGAAGTCAACGATGTTTTTGGAGAGGTCTATGATGTTAAGTTTTCCGGAGATGTCGGATGTGCCTATCTTGGCGTTCTCTATGACGACTGTTCCGGTATTGCCGTCGAGCCTCATGACGGCGTTAACGTCGCGGAAGGTCTTTTCCAGAAAGTGCGTTTCGAAGAGCGCGTTCGAGACTCGCAGTTCTCCGTTATAGAAGAGCCTTTCTCCTTCGGGAACGCGTTTTCTCACGATGTCGAGGTTTATCGTTCCGAGCGAGGGGGAATTTCTTTCAAAGTAAGGAGAGATGGACATCATGTCGGTTACGAGCATGTCTTTTCCTTTGAATCTTATCGTGGAAGAAAAGACCTTGCGCGAGAAAACCGAATCAACAGTTACGCTCGACGTTCCGAGTTTTAGAGAGCCTTTTCCCTCGAAGCTGTTTTCTTTTACCGTGAGGCTGGAATTTACGACGAGCGTTGTGCCGGCGGATTTTTCTATGAGCCTTTTGTAGGCGATTCCGTTTTGAGAGAGGTCTATGGCTATGTCTATCTTAAGCGGAGGGGTGTTTTTCGACTTTTCGCTTATAACGAGGGCTCCGCCGTCGCAAGAGGCCTTAAGTTTTGTTATGCCCACCACGTCGAGGTCTTTAAATGTCTTTAGCGAGGGGATGTCCTTGAGTTCCGCGATTGCCTCGTTTGCGTCTATCGAGGCGTCGAGCGTAAACTTCATGTTAGGAGAATCGAATATGCCGGTTATCTCGCCCGAGAGGTCGTTCAAGGCGGTTTTTCCGTAGTTTCCCCGTATGGCCGTAAGTTTTACCACGCCTTCTTCTATGGACGCGTCGCCGTTAATTCCGTGAAAACGTTCCTTAAAAGGCTTGTAAGAAAACCCTATGTCTTTGAGCGATATGTCTATCGAGAGTTTCCTCATGGCGGAGTTTGTTTCCGGCCCGGCGGTTTTTTTGAAGTAGAGTTTTTTAAGGGCAAGCCCACCTTCCACTTGGCCTATGTCGTTGCTTGCGCGTTTTATGCCTCCCGGCACGACGTCGGGATTAAGGAAGTCTTTTATGTAGGCGATACTGACCGGCGTCGAGTGGACGTCAAGCTCGATGGTTTTATCCGGCGAAGAAAACTTAACCTTGCCGCCTATCTCGAAATCCTCGACCTTGAGAGAGGTTTTGTCGAGAGAGAAGCCGATAAACTTGTCGTCCCACGAAACCTCCATGACCGAGGAGCCTTCGGTCGAGTGGAGCGTTTTAGATAAGAGCCTCGGCGCGTCCAACTCCACGTGCCTTGTCGAAACAGCGCCCTTTACCACGCCTTTGCCTTTTAGAATTCCGTCTTTCGCGAGAGGTTTCCCCGCGAACGAATATGAGAGCTCGGCTGAGACAGAGCCTTTTAAGGTCCCGAGTTTCGCCGCATCCTTTACGTATGGCGCCGCGCGCTCTATCGTGAAGTCTTTCACATTGAGCGTTCCGTCTATCATCGTGGCGGAGTCTTTGTTTTTTGCCGAGCCTTTTGAGTGAAAAGGCGTTCCCGGAAGGAGGTTTCCGTCCACGCTGTACGAAAAGCCGTCTTTCCCGGCGCTCATGCGCACGAGAAGCCCCTTGACCTCGAATTTAGACCCTTCGGCTTTTTCGTCGAAGAATTTTATCGAGCCGTTCTTGAGAGTCAGTTTTTTGAGCGAAATCGTGAATACGCTCCCCTTCGGGATTTTGGCGAAGTTCACGACCCCTTCGGCGTCCCGCCTCACTATCGCCGAGGCGTTGTCCAGCGAGAGGCTTTTTATCTCTATCTCTTTAAAGAGCAGGCCGAAGAACCCGACGCCCGCTTTTATGGTTTCCGCCTTGAATATCTCCTCGCGTTTGTCGTAGAGTGAAAAATCTTTTATGTTCAGGCGCGGGAAAGGCAATACGCGGAGATCCATGCCGCCTATGTCAACGCGTCCGTTTATCCTGTTTTCTATCTCGGCCTTTATTTGCGGGATGCGGGGCGTCAAATCTATTGGCACAAGCGAGAGGAGCGCGAAAACAGAGAGGAGCGCGGCGAAGGTTATCGCCACTACGGACGGTTTTTTGAGGATCCTTTTAACGCTTGATATCAGCATGAAGTCCTAAATCCCCCCTGACCCCCCTTTCGGGGCACCCGACCCATGCTCCGCATGGGTACCCCGAAGTGGCGTGGGTCGGGGGGTAACCTAAAGCCACGGGATTATTTTTTTAAGCCAGCCTTGTTTTACGCTTATGGCGCCGTACGGACACATCTCCTGGCAACAGTAGCATCTTATGCATCCGTCAATCTCTATCGCGAGCCTGTCTTTTCCGGATATTTTTTCCGCAGGGCATGCCCTTACGCACACGCCGCAGAGCGTGCATTTTCCGTTGTCTATGTGCGGCCTCGACGTAAGGGCTTTCCGGAGATGCTTATCCAAGAAAGGCGGAAGAGAAGCCGTGAAGTTCGTATGAACAAGGGGAGGGAACTCGAATCCCGAAACCCGGACCTCTTCGAGCTTTTCGCCGAGGATGGTTATCTCCGATATGCCGGACGGACCGATGCCCGATTCAACGGCTTTTTTGATTGTCGGCACGTCCATCGGCCTTGCCCCGATTGCGCAGGCCGCGGCGATATCGAGCGCGAACGCGTCCTTTGACGCGAAGATTAAGCTCGTATTGACGGGTGTGCCGCTCGCGGGGCCGTTTCCTTCCATGGAGACCACGGCGTCGAGCACTGTCAAGCGCGGGTTTATGTGAAGATGGAGGTCTATGAGCATGCCCGCGAAATGGGACGAATCCGTGCCGGCGCTTAAATGCCACTGCGCCTTTCTCATCCCCGGCACGCAGCCGAAGATGTTTTTCACTCCGAGCGTCAGAAACATCTGGGCGTGGGTCTTGAGTTTGGGTATGTTTATGACGCCGTCCACCGAATACAGTTCTTGCGCTATTTCGAAGCGACGGAATGTTTTGCCTTCGGGGTTTTCCGCGATTACCGCGGTCTTTAAGTCCAGGAATTCGCAGGATTCTTCTCTTACGACGTCCATTATGCCGCATCCCTCGGCTGTTTTTACGGCGCTTCCTATGCCGGGGCTGTCGCCTACGACCGGAACTCCTCCGGCCTCTTTTACGAGGCGTATGAGCGCTTTGACTATCGAAGGGTGCGTTGTGGCGGCTGCGCTCGCCGGTTTTGCCATGAGGAGGTTCGGTTTAAGGAGTATCCTTTCGCCTTTTTTGACGAACCTCTCCATGCCGCCAAGGAGGAGAATCGAGCCTTTTACCGCCTTGTACGCTTCGTCGTAAGAGTATGCGGCGCACTTTTGAATGGATACTTCGTAGGGCATAATGATTCCACGGCCGCTTTGATATTTGATTAAGAACTCAGGCGCTACTTCTTGGATTTTTTGAGGTGCGCCTTCGCGCTTACGGCCTCTTCGCTCTTGGGATATTTTTCGATTAGCATGTTGAATACCACCTCGGCCTCGGCCTTGGAGCCGAGTTTTTCAAAGGCGTAGGCCTGTTTTAAGAGCGCGGAGGGGACCTTGTCGCCGCCGGGGTGTTGTTTTACCGCCTTGTTGAATTCTACGATTGCCTGTTCCCATTCTTTTTTGGCGTAGTATATCTCTCCTATCCAGTACTGCGCGTTATCGGCGAGTTCGTGCTTGGGGTAGAGCGAGAGAAACCTCGAGAAACCTTCGAGCCCTTTTTCATAGTCCTTTTCTTTTCTTGTGGCAGCGAGGGCTTCTTCATAGAGCGCTTTCGGGTCAACTTGCTTTTTGTCTTCCTTGGCTATTGGTTCGCGCTTGCCCGTATTTCCGGAAGGCAAAGCAACGGAGTTTTTAAGTTCTTCAATCTCGGTTCTTAACGCCGTTATTTGCGCCTCTTTTTCAGGCCGCGCCTCTACGCGCCCAAGCCTCTCTTCGATTGATTGAAGGGCATTCTTTATGACGTCCGTGCTCTCGGAAATCCTTTTTATGTCGTATTCCTTTTCCTCTGCCCCGCCTTTTATCGCGCGCATCTCTTCTCTCAAGGCGGATACGTCGGCCGAGACGTTGGCGCGGAGCTTTCCGATATCCGTTTTTATGGCCTCGAATTCAAATGCGAGGGCGTTCTGTTTTCTCTCAACCGCCGCGGTCCTCGCGGAAATCTCCTCGATGTCCATGGCTAAAGATTCTTTTTCCTTCGGGGTCGTTATGAAAGAGCACCCGGCGAGGATCGTTACGGCTAATAAAAGCGCAAGTATTTTCATCATGCCTCCTTTTTTCATTCCAAATATGGCGACCACGCCGGGCCTGTAACGTTGCCCGGGCCGGGGTCTATTTTCCTTAAGCCGCCTCCGTCCCTTCTCATGAGGAAGAGGGAAGCGCCGGATGCGTCTTCCCTGCCGAACACCATGTAGAGCCCGTCCGGCGACCACGAGGGAGACGTGTCGTTGCCCTCAAACGTGAGTTGCGTAACATTGCCGCCGTTTTCGTCCATGACGTAGATGTGAAAGCCGTCGTCGTCCAGCCTCGAGTACGCTAGGAGTTTTCCGTCCGGCGACCACGAGGGCTGAGAGTTGTATTTGCCGCCGTAGGTAAGCCTTCGGCTGTCTCCACCGGTTGAGTTTATCACATAAATATTGGGGTTTCCAGCCGCATCCGACGTATAGGCCAATTTGGCTCCGTCCGGCGACCACGTCGGCGAGACGTCTATCGCGTAATTGTCCGTGAGTTTTTGAAATCTTTTTCCGTTTTGGCTCAGGACGAAGAGTTCAGGGCTTTTGGCTTCGCTCATGGTGAGGGCTATTTTGCTTCCGTCCGGAGACCTATTGCCCGCGATGTTGCTTCCGGGCTTGTCCGCTATGACGGAAACGACGCCGGTTCGCAAGTCGCTCTCGAAGACGCAAGGCCATCCGGCCTTGTAAGAGGTGTAGAGTATGCGCGAGGCGTCGGGCGACCACTTAGGGGAGAGGTTTATGGAGGAGTTTCCGGTAATCCTCTGCGCGTTCCGGCCGTCGTAGTCGGATACGTATATTTCCTTGGAGCCCGCAGCGTCGGACACGAAGGCGAGTTTGGTGGAGAATACGCCTCTTTTGCCGGTAAGCCTTTCCGTCAAATCGTCGGAGAAGCGGTGGGTTATCGCGCCGGCGTTATTCGGCTTTCCGACGTATCTCTTCGCGAATATCTCGCTTTCCTTTATTATGTCGAACACCCGGAATTCCACGGTCAGTTTGTCCTTCGTTGTCTTGACGGCGCTTTTTACGAGGAGTTCGGCCCCTGCCGCGCGCCAGAGGCCGAAGTCTATGCCGGTTACGAAGATGTCCTTGCCCGGAGGTTCGAGATAGGCGGCTTTTTCTATCACGTCGGCGAAGCCGGAAAAGTCCATGTCGTTCGCGACGGTGTTTCTGATATCCAGCTTGAGCGCGTTAAGCCCTTTTCCCTCGGCGAAGTTAACCTCGGCAGGGGTCATCTCTATTGTAATGGGCAGAACCACCGCAATGGGGAGTTTTTTCCCGACCGGCGAATCTATGTCTATGTATATCGCGGCCCCGGCCTCTGAAAGAAAGGCAAGCGCGGCGAAGAAGGAGAGGAGCGTTAAGAGGGGATTTTTCGAAGCCATCTTTATTCCGCGCAGCCTCCCGGACAGAAGCGTATGATGAGGGGTTCCGAGAATTCGTTTCTTATTTCCTCCGGCACACGGGGAAACGGCGCCGCCTTCTTTACGGCCCTTATGGCGGATTCGTCGAAGATAGAGTCGTTGGATCTTTTTTCGACCCTTATTGACACGAGTTCTCCGGCGGGCGATATCCGTATGGCGAGCCACACGGCGGCGTTCTTTTTCGCCTCTCCCGGATATATCCATGCCGACTGTATCATGGAGCCTACCGTATTATAATACGTCTTGAATTTGAGTTCAAAGAGTTCCCTCGGCACGGAGGCGTTTTTCGCCTCTTCCGGCACGGAGGCTTTGGCCGAGACCGGCGGCTTTTCCTTCGAGCGCTTCGCAGTCTCGCGCTTCAAGTATTCTATTTCTTTTTTTACGGAATCGGTTTTGCGCGCCGCCGCCTTTTTCTCGAATTCCTTTATGCGGCGCGCTACCGATTCTTCGGCGGTTTTTTTCTCGATATTCTTTTCCATGGCGGCTATTTTTTTGTCGAGCGAGGGCTTGCCGTCTGGTTTGGTTTTCGGGGGTTTTTCTTTTTGCGGAGGCGCCGGCTTCGGAGTTTCCGGAAGAACCGGGGTTTTTTCTTCTTCGGATTTCAATATTCCGGCGTCCACTATTTCGACGACCGTGTGGGCCGGCCTGTAAGAGGAATTTAGCGAGTCCATCTTTATCGCCAGCAAAATCGAAAGCAGCGCCGCTCCGTGGATGAGCATTGAGGCAAGCAGCATCCTCGAAAAACCGGGCTGCTTCCTGCTAATCCCCCCGCTTCCCGTTGCACGGGAACCCAACCCTTTGTAAAAGGGGGTAACCCTTAAGATACCTTTCACTTCGGGGTTCTGTCTCCGTTTGCGGCTGTTCCTTCGGTTACCATGGCTATGCGTTCGATTCCGGAGCGGCGCACGAGGGACATGGCCCTGGCGACGCTGCCGTAAGGCACGGATTCGTCGGCCCTCAAGAAAACGACCTTCTGCGAGCGTCTTTTGAATATGGCCTCGAGTTTGCCGGAGAGTTCGTTTTCAATAACGGCCACGCTGCCCAGGAAGATTTTGCCGTCCCTGTTTATCGTCAAAACCACAGGCTCTTCGTCGGCCTTGAGCTGCCCTCCCTCGGCCTTCGGGAGGTTCACGTCTATGCCTGACTCCATCATGGGCGCGGTTATCATGAATATGACGAGCAAGACCAGCATTACGTCCACAAGGGGCGTTACGTTTATCTGGGATATGAGTTTTTTTCCGGCCATGGGGAGTTTACCTTTTGGATTATTATTTGTCACCCTGAAGCCTGCCCTGAGTTTGTCGAAGGGTTGCACCGGGGTCTCGTCTGTGTCGTCTTTTAATTCAAAACGAGATGTTGAAACAAGCCTGCCCTGAATTCATTTCAGGGTTCAGCATGACACAACCTTCAGTCGCGCGGCAGTCTTCTTTCTATGTGGTTAAGAAGGTCGGCGGAAAAACTCTCCATCTCGTTTGAAACCCGCTCTATCCTTGTTATTAAGTGGTTATAGCCGACGACAGCCGGTATGGCGG
>JBAQMW010000290.1:0-11766 GCA_049303155.1 Thermodesulfobacteriota bacterium
ATTGATTGGGCGGAAGGGGGGCACAAAAGTGGGCACAGCGGGAATGAAAAAGGGGTTGCAGTGTCTGCAACCCCTTGATTAACTTGGCGTCCCCACCGGGATTCGAACCCGGGTTACCGCCGTGAAAGGGCGATGTCCTTGGCCTCTAGACGATGGGGACGTGTCAGCGTATTAAGTTATAAAGCGGCGCAAGGCGAGGTGTGACCTTCCGAGACCGTGCTTGCGTGGACGGCAAAAAAAGCTGGTGAGCCGCCCGGGACTCGAACCCGGGGCCACCTGCTTAAAAGGCAGATGCTCTACCGACTGAGCTAGCGGCTCTCAAGCGAACTTTAATTATTATCATAAAAAAGCCGCTTTTGTCAAACAAAAAGCGGTTTGGAACGGTTTTAGCGGGCTTTCTTTAGCATGTAGGGCAGGGCTTTAGCCCTGCACAACAACGCAACCCTAAAGGGAGGCGCTACGAAAATAAAAAACAAGGCGCCGCAACCACTTATGACACAAAACAATCGACGCTACCTTCATCTTGTTATTGCGGTTTATTTTAAAGATTCCGGCTCGGTTGGCAATGTGCCGGGCGTTTCTTCCGGAGGCGCGGCGTTTTCATCGGGAATAGCGGCAGGTTCAGACGGTTTTACGTCTTGCGTTTCAGTCTCGCTCGCTTCTTCTTCGGAGTTCGGGGCGGACGTGATTTCTTCAAAGTCCGGCGGCACGATGCCGCGCTTTACCATTATGGTGTATATCAGTTCCGAGCGTTTTTCGACGTAGCGCTGAGTACCGGAAGGGTCGTATTTTTTCGGGTTCGGAAGGACAGAGGCGAGCCTTGTGGCCTCCATAGGAGTCAGATCAAACGACGACTTTCCGAACCAGCGGCGCGACGCCGCCTCTACCCCGAATATCCCGTCGCCCCATTCCGCGACGTTGAGATAAAGTTCGAGGATTCTTTTTTTGGAAAGCGTCCTCTCCATGCGCCACGTTATGACGGCTTCTCTGAATTTTCTCAAGGGGTTTCTGGAAGGCGAGAGGTAGAGGTTTTTGGAAAGTTGCTGGCTTATGGTCGAACCTCCGGCCTTGAACTTCATGGAGGAGATGTTCTTTTCCATTGCCTCTATCATGCCCTCGTAGTCAAAGCCCTCGTGCTCCCAAAAATTGTCGTCCTCGGCTATGAGCACGGCCTTTATGAGATATGGCGACACGGACGAAAGAGGCGTCCATTCTTGAGTTATGGTTCTTTTTATCTTTTTATCCGCCCATTGCTTTTCGCGAAGTTCCATCATGGCGGTTTTTCCGGGGCGTTCTTTTTTGAGTTTTTTTATGTCAGGCAGAGTAAGGGCGAAAATGCCTATGAGTATTCCAATAACGGAGATAACCGTCATGGCGCGGCGCTTAGTGATAAAAGGTGTGGCGGGAAGGCCGCTTAAGTAATCGTGCAACATCCGCTTCATGGTCAAGGATTCAAGACCCGGAACATTTCGTCTTGGATAAGGCCGTTTGAGGCGAGGACGTTGCCGGCATATATCGTGAAGGGTTCGTTTTTGAATCCGTTTACGATTCCCCCGGCCTCGCGCACTATCAGGGACGCCGCCGCGACGTCCCACGGCTTAAGCTTCATTTCCCAAAACCCGTCGAACCTTCCGCAAGCCACGTAAGAGAGGTCCAAGGCCGCGCTCCCGGCGCGCCTTATGGCCTGAGCCTTTATCGCGAAGCGGGAGAAGTTATCGATATTGTTTTCAGAGGACGTCCTCACGTCATAAGGGAAACCAGTGGCAAGGAGGCTTTTGTCGAGCTTTGACGTGGAAGACACCGTTATCCGTTGTCCGTTCAGGAACGCGCCCTTGCCTTTTTCGGCGGTAAAAAGTTCGTCTCTGGTCGGGTCAAAAACAACCCCGAAAGTTACCTCGCCTTTTTCCTCGAACGCGATTGACACGCAGAAAATCGGGAACCCGTGGGCGTAGTTCGTCGTGCCGTCCAAAGGGTCAATTATCCAGCGAAAAGGCGAAGCAGAGACGACCTCCGCGCTCTCTTCGGTAAGTATGCCGTGTTCAGGGAAGTCGCGCCTTATGGAGCTTATGATGAGTTCTTCGGCCTTCCTGTCCATCTCGGTTACTATGTCAACAGAGCCTTTGAACTCTATGGTGCGCTTTCCGCCGAGGTTTTCTTTAAGAAGAAGTCCGGCTTCGTGCGCCATTTTTATGGCCTTGTCTTTTACGTCCATTAATCCCCGCAAAATCAAAAAGCCGGCAGAACCGGCTTTGATATTTAATATGAGAAAACTTTAGCTAAGACGCGCCGGGACATCCGCCGCATTCCGGCTTTGAGGGAGCCGCTTTGCACGCGGCCGGTTTTTCGGACTCCTTCGCGGGTTTTTCCTTTTTGGCGTAATCGGTTTGATACCAGCCGCTTCCCTTTAAGTGGAAGGCCGATTGAGAGATGAGTTTTTCCACCGCGCCGTTGCAGTGGACGCATTTTTTAAGAGGCTTGTCCGAAAACTTCTGTACCGCCTCGAAAACCTCTTTGCATTTCTTGCATTTGTATTCGTATATAGGCATGTCGTTACTCCTCCCCCTTTAAAAGGCCATCCATATATATTTTATGGACATATGCGTTGCTTGTCAAATGTTTTGGCAGGGCAGACTCCTGTTTAATACTCGACCTCTTTCAGGAATAATCCCTGAGGAGGGGCTGTAAGAGAGGCCTTTCGCCTGTCTTTGGCCTCGATTATTTTCGGTATGTCGGAAAGGGTTATCTTTCCCCGTCCGAGGGTTACGAGGGTTCCGGCCAGTATCCTTACCATGTGCCTCAGGAATGCCGCGCCTTTTATGCGAAGCTCGATGAAATCCCCGTCCGCTCTTTCGACTGTGAAAGAAGAAATCTCCCTTACAGGGTGGTTTGCGTCGCACTCGGCGGAGCGGAAGGAAGAAAAATCCTTCTCGCCGATGAAGAACTCCGCGCCCTTTCTCATGATTTCAACGTCAAGAGGGTAGTGCACGCTCCAGCAGTAGTTTCTCATGACGGCCGAGCGATGTTTGCCGTTATAAATTCTGTATAAGTAGGTCTTAGCCTTGGAGTCGCGCCTCGCGTCGAAGTCATCCGGCATCTCAGTTGCTTCTTTTATCGCTATGTCGGGCGGAAGAAAAAAGTTGAGGGACACCTCCATTTTGCCGACCGGCATGGCGAAATCCGTCCTGAAGTTCGCTACCTGAGCCATGGCGTGAACTCCCGCGTCGGTGCGGGACGCGCCGACGATTCTTGTCTCGACGCCTGTCAAGGTTTTTATCGCCTTCGCCAGTTCTCCCTGCACTGTCGGAAGGGAAGTCTGTATCTGCCATCCTGTATAGGCGCTTCCGTCGTACTCCAAAACGAGTTTTATGTTGCGCATAAGTGGAGTTTCGGTTGATTGTGAAAGAATTCGAAATTATGTCATTGCGAGTCCGCCGTTACTATTGGCGGACGGAAGCAATCTCAAGCCGTTCTCCCCCTCACCCCACCCTCTCCCGCGAGGGGAGAGGAAGAAGAAACAAAAGGGGAAACATGATACCTCTTAGAGGTATTTCTTTATGAGGACTTCCGCTATTTGCACGGCGTTTAGGGCCGCGCCCTTCCGGAGGTTATCGGCCACTATCCACATGTTTATGCCGTTAGGCACGGTATCGTCCCGCCTTATCCTTCCGACAAGGGTTTCGTCAATGCCGGCGCAATCGAGAGGCATGGGATAAACGCCTTTTTCCGGCTCGTCAACGAGCTTTATTCCGGGCGCCTTCTTTAAAAGGGCCTTTACCTCTTCGGGCGTTATCTTCTTTTCGGTCTCGATATTCACGCATTCGGAGTGGCCTATGAAGACAGGCACCCGGACGGCGGTGGCGGTTATTTTTATCGAGTCGTCATTCATAATCTTTTTCGTCTCGTTCACCATCTTCATCTCTTCTTTGGTGTAGCCGTTCGGAAGAAACTTGTCTATCTGGGGGATGCAGTTGAAGGCTATCTGATGTTGAAAGATTTCCTTTTTCGGAGATTGCATGTTGAACAGCAAGCGCACCTGATCCGACAACTCGTCCATCGCCTCTCTGCCCGCGCCTGAAACCGATTGATAGGTCGAGACTACGATTCTTTTTATTTTGAATTTGTCGTGTATAGGCTTTAAAGCCACCACCATCTGTATTGTCGAGCAGTTCGGGTTCGCGATGATGTGTTTTTTGGTGTATCCGGCTATGGCCTCGGGGTTTACCTCAGGCACCACGAGAGGAACGTCCGGGTCCATCCTGAAGTGGGACGTGTTGTCAATCACGACGCATCCTGCCTTAGCGGCCTTCGGAGCGTAGATGGCCGATACGCTCGCCCCGGGCGAGAAAAGCCCTATGTCAATCCCTTCGAAGGTCTCTTTTTCGAGAAGCCGCACAGTTTCGTCCTTGCCGCGGAATCTGATTTTTCCGCCCGCGCTTCTTTCGGACGCGAGAAGCCGTATCTCGCCCACAGGGAATTTCCTTTCTTCGAGTATCGAAAGTATCTCCTTGCCGACGACCCCTGTGGCCCCGGCGACGGCTATGTTATAGAGTTTTTTCTTCACTTTATCTCTCCATTTTAATAATCTTTGATTATAACGTCATTGCCAGTCGTTTTGTTCTATTTCGTATCTTTCTTTAGCATTCGGGCGGAATTTAATCAATGCATCTCCAAGAAGATTATAAAATGAACCGAAATCTTGCGTTAGAGATTTTGGGAGAACTTTTAAAAGATCTTTATATAAAACTTCGCATTTTATCTCGTACATAGGTGGCGTTTTCTCCGGATTCGGCACATAATTGTACCATTTACCTTTTTTCGCATCCCATAGCGATAAACCAAGGTCTGTTGCAACCCATAATTTATTATTATCCCATAACAAATCATGAACCACAAAACCGCAAGGGCCGTCATCTTTTCCTTCAAATGTTTCGATTTGACTTGAGTCCCATTTATAACGGACAAGTCCGTGCATTGGGGTGTCTCCAAGGCATTCATATTCGCCGGTAGTGCCAAACCATAGAGACTCACCATCATGCACGATTGCTTTTATAGAAGAGTCCAGCAACAAAGGTGGCCGCCGAGTTTCTATTTGTTTCGTCTTTGGATTATATCTTCCAACCCCACCCACGCCATTTGTTCCTTCTCCTTGATAAAATCTTATGCCAAACCAGACAAAGCCATCTCGCTCTGTACATGCGGAAATCTTCTGTTCTATATCATAAAAAACCTTTATCTCCTGGCGCAGGTCTATTGCATCTTTTAGCGAAAGAGTTATTTCAGGAATTTCGTTTTGGCATTTGTTTTCCCAGTGATAAAAACAATACTGCCATTCACAAGCAACAGGCTTGTCTGTATTCCAGCCATGTCCTTCGATATAAGATAGCGTTGGCGTGGTTCTTTTCTTATAGTCAGCATATTGGCCGCCCAAAACTACATTAATTCCCTTATCTGTTTTTTTAAGAGATAAAACCGATGGATAATATCTTTCATCATAACAATCTGTTGCGGCAAATACCGAAGAGGCATAAAAAGTAAAGAGTGACATCATTAAAATCGATACGATGCATAAATGCGTAATGCATACACAGTGATATTTTGTTTTCGAAGCGAATTTTTTTCTAAGATTCCCAAGATCTTGATTTATAACACGTATCATAACCTGCCTAAATAAGCTTCTTCTGCGCAGTCGTAGCCGCCTCGATCGCCGGGCCGGGTTCGCCTTTTGCGGTAAACTCAAGTTTTTCGCCGAATTTTTCTATTTTTCTGTCCGCCTCATTGAACTTGCTGGCGGCGTTGGTTATGTGCCTGCCTATAATGTCGAAGTCGTCCTTGAAGCGCGTGAAGTCGTTTTTAAGGCCTTCGAGATGCCTTAATATTATTTCGGCTTTTTCGTTTATCTCAAGGCCTCTTAGCCCTAAGAGTATGGTCTGGAGGTAGGCGTAAAAACTGTTCGGAGAAACAGGTATTACGCGCTTCGAGAAGGCATACGCAACCAGGCTCTTGTCCTCTCCTGCTAAGTCGTCTTTTATTATGGTTTCATAATATACGTTCTCGGCAGGTATGTACATAAGGGCGAAGTTGAAGGTGCCTTCCTCAGGAAGGAGGTAGGACGAGGCGATTTCGTCTATGCGTAATTTGACGTCCTTTATGAATTTCTTCTTGGCGTCCGTCTTTTCCTTTTCGCCCGTGGCCTCGATTGATTTTATGAAGTTTTCGAGAGGGAACTTGGCGTCAACAGGCACGAGCCTTTCGTTTAAGACTATTACGGCGTCCACGCGCGCGGAATTCTTGAAGGTGTATTGGAGTTTATAGTTGGCCGCGGGAAGTATCTGGCTCAAGAGGTCTTCGAGGAAGAATTCGCCGAGTCCTCCGCGGAGTTTCGGGGCCTTTAGTATCTCCTGAAGGCTCGCTATGTCCTTCCCGACTTCATAAACCTGCTTCGTCGCTTCGGAGAGCTGTCCCAGGCTTCTGCCGACGTCGCCGACGACCTTTGCCGCGTTGTCCATGCGTTGGTTCAGTTGCCCTGTCGAGGATTGGAGCTGGAGGGTAACGCTTTTTAATTGTTCGTTCACCTGCGAGGTAGTTTGGCCGAGTTGCTGGTTTATGAGGGAGACGTGGTTCGACATGGAGTTCGAGAACTCGTTTCTCAAGGACTCGGTCTCCTTCTGGAGCATGAGGAGGGCTTGAGTCTGCTCTTCGGACTTGCCGCGTTGTTTAAGATTCAGCGCCATCCAGAAAAGGAGAGCAATGACCAGTATGAGTAGCCCGGCTGATAGATATTCCATAATCCTTTTGCCTATTACCCTCGCCCCTTTGCCCCCTCACCCTACCCTCTCCCACAAGGGGAGAGGAGAAAAAAAGGAGAAAGGGAAAAAGTAGAGAGATATTCCATGACGAAGCAATCTCTGACTTGTTGATTTATATAGAGACGAGATTGCTTCGTCCGCCAATAATAACGGCGGACTCGCAATAACGGCAATTCGAGTTTTTCAGCATCCTGTTGCTTTCGCCTATGCTATGGCCTTGGTTTTCTTTTCCGCGGCCTTAGAGTTTTTTCTTTCCATGCGCTCTCTCGCCTGATGCACGAAGGCTTCCATACGGGTCTTCGCGTTCGTGTCCTCGTTGCCCTCGTAAACCATGTTCAGGTAGGGGATGTTGTCGTAATCTTCCCTTACCCTCTTCAGTATCCCGTTCACGATGGTTCCCGGCATGCAGGTAAATGGCATGGCGTTCATGATACCGTCAATGTCGTTTACTATGTAGTCAACTACCTTACCGATGCTCAAGACCGCCTCTCCCTCGAAGGTCTCGTTTATGTAAGGGGCGGCGAACTTAAGGATGTCTTTGGTATGAGGCTCGTGCCCGCCTCCGAAGGCGTCCATGAGTTTATCCTCGTAGCGGTGCTGGAAGAAGTCGTTAAAGGCCGTGCGGAAGAAGTTTCCGTAGTTGCCCCTGCTCCAGTTCTTTTTCTTGCTCGTATGGTTGGTGTAGAATATCCACTCCGCAACCGGCGGCACCTGCACCTCGGCGCCGAGGTCTTCGAGGGTTTTCACGAGGTTTTCGTTGCTGAAACGGTTGCATCTTACGTATATCTCGCCGACAACGCCGATGACCGGCCTCTTTACGCTTCTATCCACCGGAATTTCCGAAAACGCCTTATGCGCTAACTTCATGGCGGAGGCCGGGAATTCCTTTTTCCTTATCGCGTCGCATACCTTATGGAGGCGTTCCCAGTAAACCTTCTCGGTCATGCCTTTAGTAACCTCGTAGGGCCTTACCTCTCTGAGTTTTTTCTCGAGTATGTCTATGGCGACTATTCCCCACCACGCAAGCTTCGGAAAGTCCTTGCTCACGACGCCTAATTCTTTATAGAACTTTTCGTCCTGATCGGGCGCGTAGACCGGGACGTCCTTGAACCCGAGTTCGTCGAGTATCATCCTGTGGTAGCGGTTATACTGGCCGAAGCGGCACGGGCCGTTTCCCGATGGCATGAAAAATGCGCTCGCTTTTGCGTCGAAGTCCGGCTTCCTCACCGTCTTTATCATGTCGCCGGTGGTTATGATCGCGGGGTAACATTCCCTTCCCGAGGTGTATCTCCTTCCCCACATGAGGGAGGCGTCGTCCGGCTCTTCCATGACCTCGGCATCCAAGCCCGATGCCTGAAAGGCCGCGCAGATGGCGTGCGCACCGTCGGACATGTTCGGTATGTAGAGTTTTTTCTTCAAGCCGGTTCTGTGCACCGTGTCGCTCGGCTTTTCCTCTATCTTGATCTTGCCCCTGACGTTACGGAGGCTGTCCAAGAACGCCTCGCACCGCGTTATGGCTCCGGCGTCCGCCGAGTGCTCGTCTATCTCAAGTTGCAGAAACGGCTTTCCTGCCGAGGCGTCCCTGAAGAAGTGGGTTATGAAAGAGTCAGGGCCGCACCCGAAGTTAGTGATGTAAACCGCGAAGAGGTTTTTGTTGTGCCTTATGAGTTTTGCCGCGGCGAGGATTCTCTGGCCGCTCTTCCAGTACATGTCCGCTCCGAGGGTTTCGTCTATCGCGTCCTCGACCGGAAGCATGTCCATGGGTATGGCGAGGGTGTCGAGTTCCTTGAGTCTCTGCGGGAGTTCGAGGTTTATGCCGGAATCCGCCGTATTGTACGGGCGTCCGACTATGACGAGCGCGGTTTCGTTTTCTTTTAAGGCCGCGACCGCCTCTTCGCCGCGTTTGAGCATCCTGCGCTTGAATTCGTCCTGCGTTGCGAAGGCCACTGTAAGGGCGTTCTCGATTGTTCTTCTGTCCCTGTCGAGTACCGTGTCGAGAGCGAAGAACTCCTTCTTTATGCCGGCCATGTCCTGATTAAAGTGGAACGACGGGGCTATGACCTCGACCCCTGCGGCCTCGAAGTCGAACGAAGACTTGGCAAGATACGGAATGCTCTGGACGTAGGGGCAAAGCACGGTAAAGTTATGTCCCTGCTTCGCGGGCGCCGCGTTGATGATGCTCGGGAGGAATATCCTCTTCACTCCCTTGTCCATGAGTTCCTTTATGTGGCCGTGGGAGACCTTTATAGGGAAACACGTCTCGGCCACTATCCTCTCGATGCCGTCCCTTATGATGTCTTTGCTTGTCGGGGACGAGAGTTTTACCCTGTAGCCCAGCTCGTTAAAGAACGCCTTCCAGAAAGGGAACATCTCGTACATGGTCAGGATGCGCGGTATGCCGATTTGAGGGGCGTCCGCGGGGAGTTGTTTGCCTTTGTAAGACGAGAAGAGAAGTTTTTCTCTCTCCTTAAAGAGATCCGGGATTTTATTGTCCTTCGCGTCTTCCCTCTTTACGTCGTATTTTTCGCACCTTCCGCCGTAGTAAAGCGGCGTCTCGCCTTCCATCACGACTTTTCTTATCTCGCAGATGTTCGCGCAGTCGCGGCACTCGAAACTCTCTAACTGGTAGCTCTTCTTCGCGCAGTCTAACCCCTTGAATCTGGTCTTTTGTCCCGGCGCCATCTCGCGCATGGCGAGCATCGCCGCGCCTATGGCTCCGGTTACGTCGTGGTGCTCGGGGACGAGTATCGGCTTGCCCGTAACCTTTTCAAACGCCGCCACTACCGCGAGGTTCGCCGCAGTGCCGCCCTGAAAGAATATCTTGTTGCCGATTCTCCTGTCGCCGACGACCCTGTTCAAGTAGTTTTGCACTATGGAGTAGGCGAGCCCGGCTACCAGCCCTCCCTTGTCAACTCCCTTTTGCTGATGATGCACCATGTCGGTTTCTATGAAGACCGTGCACCTCTCTCCCATTGGGGCAGGGGCGCAGGAGGATATGGCGAGAGAGCTGAACTCTCCTTTTATGCTTATGCCGAGCCTTTCGGCCTGTTCTTCGAGAAAGCTTCCCGTGCCTGCGGCGCAGACTTTGTTCATTTCGAAGTCAACTACGACACCGTCTTTAAGGGCGATGTATTTGGAGTCCTGCCCGCCTATCTCGAATATGGTGTCAACGTCCTTGTCTATTGCGGCCGCGGCAGTCGCCTGAGCCGTGATTTCGTTCCTTATGACGTCCGCGCCCACGAAATCCCCGGTCAAGTATCTGCCGGAACCGGTCGTGCCGGCGCCTATGACGTTCACGCAGTCGCCGCATTCTTGCGCCACTTCCTCGATGCCCTTTCTTACGGCATCGAGAGGCCGTCCTGCTGTCGCGAGATAGCGCTTGGTAACGAGTTTTTGGTCTTTATCAATGAGTATGACGTTCGTCGAGGTCGAGCCGACGTCGAGCCCTAAGTAAACGTCTATCTTTTTGGTATGGTCGAGCGGGTAGCCTGTCGAGGATTTTCTGAAAGACGGGTGGTTGTCCGGTTTTTTGAGAACCTCAAGGGATTTTTCCTGCTTTCTGCCGCTCTTCATGAACACTTCAAGCTCACCGAGGCCCTTGAACAAGCCTATGCCCTGATTTTTCTCGACTGACGAGAATATCGCGCCCAGGGCTCCCATGAAGGCGAAGTACTCGGGCACTATGTATTCGGAGTCTTCGAGTTCAAGGACTTCCTTGAAGGCCTTTCTCACTCCGGCGTTCGCCGCCACTCCGCCGTGGAAGGCCACGGGCTTTTTGAATTCTTTTCCCTTGCCAATGGTCGACTTGAAATTTCTCGCGACAGCGTAGCAGAGCCCGGCCACGATGTCGTAATCGGGTGTGGCTATCTGTTGGAGGTGTATCATGTCCGTTTTGGCGAATACGCTGCAGCGTCCCGCCACCCTCGGAGGGGTCTTGCTCTTAAGGGAAAGAGCGGCGAACTCTTCTATCGTGAGGCCGAGCCTCGTCGCCTGCTGGTCGAGGAAGCTTCCGGTGCCGGCGGCGCAGATAGAGTTCATCTGGAAGTCTTCTATTCGCAGGCGGTCGCCTTCCTTGTCGAGGAGGATGAGTTTGGCGTCCTGTCCGCCCATCTCGATTACGGTTTTCACTTCGGGATGGTATTTTTCCGTAGCCTTGGCCTGGGCAATGACCTCGTTCGTGAAGGTCGCGCCTATCAAGGGGGCGACGAGTTTTCCGCCCGAACCGGTCGCGGCTACGAGCCTTATCGAATCCCTTCCGTAACGGCGCATTATCTCGTCCAGTATCGTAAGGGTTACCTCGAAAGGCTCTCCCTTTGTCCTTATATAGTGTTCTTCGAGGACGTTCAGTTTTTCGTCAAGCACGACCGTGTCGGCGCTTACCGAACCGATATCAATGCCGACATAGACAGGTTTATTCATAGCCACACCTCCCTTGGAAACTCTGCGGGTGAATAGGTATAAGGTATTCGATTTTTTTATCGACCGGTATTAAAAGCGGAAAACTGTCCGCAGAATAAGCCATTTTGAGATAAACTACATTATCTTTGATTTCCCGGCGCTTGTCAATAATTCTGTTAAATATTGCGTGATAGGCAGGGCTAAGCCCTGCACCCTCAATGCTTCGATTTACGCTATACTTTGCGTGCCACAGAGGCTTGTTGATTCATTTTGCTGTCCGCAAGGACGTTATTTTTTCCTTGCGGTTTTTTATAATAGTCGCATAACCCTTTTATGGGGCATTCCGGACAAAGAGGGTTTTTTGCCTTGCAGGTTTTTCTTCCGTGGAGGATAAAGAGGGTTGTTGTATTGCTCCAGAGGCGTTTCAAGATTATTTTGCAAAGGTCTTCTTCTATCTTGTCAGGGTCTTGGTTTTTGGTAAGGCCGAGCCTTTGAGAGACCCTTTTTACGTGGGTGTCGACGGCAAGGGCCAGTATGCCGAAGGCGTTGGCGAGGACTATAT
>JBAQMW010000291.1:0-3900 GCA_049303155.1 Thermodesulfobacteriota bacterium
GCGTTGCGGCAACGGGAGCCAGCCCCTTTGTAAAAGGGGGTAACCTTAATCCTTTTTAGTTTTTATAAACAGAGGGTAATTTTCGCACAAAATAACGTGCTTTACAATAAAAATCTTAATAAAATAAAGAGCTTGGCAGAGCAGGCTGAGGTGATGAGGTTAGGGGACTGTCCCAGATTTACGGACGGAGCGAAGCGGAGTCGTAGAATCGGGACTGTCCCCGGAATCAGACCAATCAACGCCTCTTGCGAAAGGAAATCCTTAAAGGGGCGGAGTCGAGGGAAAGAGATTCCCTGAAACTGTTGACGAGGTATCTTTTGTAGGAATCCAATATGCCTTCCGGACGGTTGACGAATATCGTGAACGCCGGGGGCATGGTGCGGGTCTGGGTAACGTAGTAGAGTTTTACCTCCTTGCCGGCATAAGCAGGCGGGTGATGCCGGGCAACAAACTCCTCAAGGAATTTATTGAGCTTGGCGGTCTGAAATTTCGCCGTTGCCTGCTCCACGACCCTCGCCATGACGTCGAATACCGAGTTTACCCTCTGGCCCGAAAGGGCGGAGATGAAGACTATGGGCGCGTATGACAGAAACGGCATCATGCCGCGGATTCTTTCTTCGTAAACCGCGGCGGTCTTAGAATCCTTTTCGACTATGTCCCACTTGTTGACCACTATTATGCAGCACTTGCCCCTGTCTTCTATGAGGCCGCCGATTTTTTCTTCCTGCGACTTCAGGCCTTCCATGCCGTCTATTACAAGAAGCGCTATGTTGGCGCGCTCTATGCTCTTTATGGCCTCCACCACGCAGTAGGCCTCTAACTTAAGGCTTATCCTGCTCTTTTTCCTTATGCCCGCCGTGTCTATGAAGAGATACTTTTTCCCGTCCTTGTTAAAGGGCGTGTCTATCGCGTCCCTCGTTGTGCCGGCGATTGAAGACACTATGACGCGCTCTTTGCCGATTAACTTATTCAGGAGCGACGACTTGCCGACGTTAGGCCGGCCGACTATCGCCACCTTCACAACGTCCTCGTCTGTTTCGATCGGCTCGGACGGCGCCTTCGGAAGTTTTCCGGTTATCTCGTCTATGAGTTCCTCGACTCCGGAGCCGTGCTCCGAAGAAAGGCAAAATATTTCAGGAACGCCGAGCGAATAAAACTCGGAGGCCTCGGGAAGGAGTTTTTCAATGTCAATCTTATTTACAGCGTAGATTACCGGCTTATTCGATTCGCGGAGTATCCGGCCGATTTCAATGTCAGCCGGAGTAAGCCCGTCCCTGCCGTCCATGAGAAATACCGTTAAATCCGCCTCCTCTACGGCAAAAAGAGCCTGCTCCCTGACCTGCTTTAAAATCCCCTCCTTGACCGTAGGCTCGAAGCCTCCGGTATCAACGAGGGTAAAGACCTTGCCCCACGCGTCGCAATCCGCGTAATTCAAATCCCGCGTAACTCCCGGCTCGTCCTTGGTAATGGCCTTCCGCCGTCCGATGAGACGGTTAAAGAGCGTTGACTTGCCGACGTTCGGCCGGCCTACTATGGCGACTATTGGTTTCACTCGTATCCGAACTCCTTCAATATGCCCTTCTTTTTCGTCCACTCCTTTTCTACCTTGACGAAGAGTTCGAGGAAGACCTTGGCCTGAAGTAGGCTTTCTATGTCAACCCTCGCCTCTGAGCCGATTTTTTTCAGCATGTCTCCCTTTTTCCCTATTATTATGGCCTTCTGCGAATCTCTCTCAACCGCTATCATAGCCCTTATGTAGATGAGGTTCTTTCCTTCCCGCTCCTTAAATTCCTCGACCATGACGGCGGTCGAGTAAGGCACCTCTTCCTGCGTCAAGCGGAATATCTTTTCCCTTACAATCTCGGCGACGATGAACCTCTCCGGCTGGTCGGTCAACTCGTCATCGGGAAAATACTTGGGCCCTTCGGGAAGTATTTTCTCAACGCAATCCATGAGAGAATCCACCCCCTCGCCTTTAAGCGCCGAGATGGGAACTATGTCTTTGAACGAAAATTCCTTTGAAAAACGCTCGATGAGAGGGAGGAGTTTATGTTTTTCAACTGCATCAACCTTGTTTATTGCGAGTATTACGGGGCATCTCACGGCCTTTAGGTTTTCGAGTATGAACTCTTCCTCTTCGCCGCTTCCTCTCGTTGAGTCAAGCAGATAAATAACGCAGTCAACGTCCTTTATTGCCGAGAGCGCCCCCTTGACCATAAACTCGTTTAAAAGCCCCTTTGGCTTGTGCAGGCCGGGCGTGTCCAAGAAAACGACCTGCGCTTCGGCAAGGTTTTTAACGCCCCTTATGACGTTCCTCGTTGTCTGGGGTTTTCTCGAAACAATCGAGATCTTCTCCCCCAAAATAAAATTAAGAAGAGTGGATTTGCCGGCGTTAGGCCGGCCTATTATCGCGACAAAACCTGATTTAAAGGGCATAAGAAAGTCGTCTCCCGAATAAAGCAAATATAAAGATACCCTTAAAGAAGGCGGCGAGTCAAGAAGGCCGGTCAAAACGAAACTGTCTCATGGAACGCTCGGCAAAGAAATCGCGCCGAAATAAAAACTCTAAACCCTACCCTACCGTATCGTATTCCCTCACCCTGAACTTTACTCCGATATCGATCTCCGCTACGCGCCTGCATGCCTCGATGTCGAGTCCAGGCACTGCCACGACACTCGCAACGACCTTCGTTATGTGCTTCTTCGCCTCTCTCAAAAACCAGAGTATCGCCGGATAGGCCTTGTCTTTGAACGGCGTTTTCACGAGTTTTTGATACGTCTCCGAATCCTGCGCGTTAAGGCTTACTGACACGCAGTCAACAAACTTAAGTTCGGGTAAGACGTTTCGTCCGTGCACGAGGTTGGCGAGTCCGTCCGTATCCACTCTTATCCTGCAACCTCTTTTTTTGAGACTCAACCCGACCTCTTTCACGAGGTCGAGCCTTATGAGAGGCTCGCCAAAACCGCAAAAAACTATCTCCTCGTATTTTTCAGGCTCAGGGCCTATTGCCCGCAAGACCTCGCTTACGGAAGGCTCTTTTTTAAGCCTCAGGTAATGGCCTTTTACGGTATAGGAATCGAACTTGGCGCAAAAGGTGCAGTAATTCGTGCATCTGTTCGTTATGTTCAGATAAAGAGAATTTCTTATCGCATAGGCAATTCTCGCCTCTTCTTCTTTTTCTCCAACGAGTCCGAAAAGAGTTTCCGCGTTAAGAGTGGTTATCCTCGCGACGTCCTCGAGACTCAAGCCCTTTACCTCGGCCATCTTTTTCGCGGTCTCCACGACAAACGCCGGTTCGCACCTCTTTCCTCTGTAAGGAACCGGCGCAAGATAAGGGCAATCTGTCTCGACCATGAGCCTTTCAATCGGAACAATTTTCAATACCTCTCTTACTGCCTCGGCCTTGGGGAACGTGATGACTCCTGTAAAGGAGAGATAAAAACCGAGTTCAAGAAGTTCCTCTGCTATTTTCGCGTCGCCTGAAAAGCAGTGCATGACTCCGCCTGTTTCTTCCGCCCCCTCGTCCTTGAGTATCGCGATGGTGTCATCATCCGCCTCCCTTGAATGGATGATAAGAGGCAACCCAACCTCTCTCGCTGTTTTTATGTGTTTTATGAAAATGTCTCTCTGCGCTTTTTTCGCGGAATGGTTGTAATGGTAATCGAGCCCTGTCTCGCCGATTGCGACGATTTTTTTTTCTTTCGCCGCCTCGCGGATAAAGTCAATGGGCTTCGAGTCCTTTACGAAATCAGCCTCGTGCGGATGCACGCCGAGGGCAAGACTTACAAAGGGATATTTGCCCGGAATATCCAATGCCCCGACAAATCCCTTTTCTTTGTCCCAGCACCGGACGTTTATTATTGACTTTACCCCAGCGTCAAGCGCCCTTTGTATTACCT
>JBAQMW010000292.1:0-1589 GCA_049303155.1 Thermodesulfobacteriota bacterium
CCCCTCACCCTACCCTCTCCCCTTTGGGGAGAGGAAGAAAAAAAGACCTACCCTCTCCGGGGTACCCGCCGGGGAACCCATTCTCAAGGATGGGTCGGGTCGGGGCGGGTCGGGGGAGAGGGATAAAAAACAAAAAGAGAAAAAACACGAGATGAAGATATCCGGAAAAACGAAACTGCTCGGCATATTCGGAGACCCGATAAAGCAAACCCTTTCTCCGTACATGCAAAACGCCGCCTTCGAGGCCCTCTCGCTCGAATACGTCTATGTGGCGTTCAGGATAAGTCCCGAAAACCTTAAAAACGCGGTAAACTCGATAAGGGCTCTCGACATGCCGGGCGTGAACATAACCGTTCCGCACAAGACGCGGGTCATGGAATTCCTCGACGAGATAGACGGGGAGGCAAAGGCCATAGGCGCGGTAAATACCGTCGTCAACAGGGACGGCAAACTCATAGGCTTTAATACCGACAGCCGGGGCTACTACCTGAGCCTTAACCAGGAAACAGGCTTCGACCCTTCGGGCAAGACAATCATCGTCATAGGCGCGGGAGGCGGAGCAAGGGCGATTCTTTTTTCGCTCCTCAAAAAAAATCCGAAAAAGATAGTAATCTCTAACCGCACACTCGAACGCGCCTCTAACCTTTGCGAAGAACTCGGAAAAACCTTTCCTAAAGTCGAATTCGCTTCCACAGGGCTTGACATAAGCCGGTTCGCTGGAGAAACAGACCTCCTCGTTAATGCCACCTCAAGCGGCATGATGGCAGAGCCGGACGAAAAGCCCGTCGTATCCATAGACGCCCTTAAAAAAAGCGCCGTAGTGTCCGACATAGTCTTCAGGCCGCTCGACACGCCTCTCATAAAAGAGGCTTTAAGGCTCGGTTTGACCGCGCACAAAGGGCTCGGCATGTTAGTTTGTCAGGGGGCATTGGCCTTCGAACTCTGGACGGGAAAGGAACCTCCGATAGAGACCATGAAGTTCGCCGGCATTCAGGCTCTGGAGGTCAAATGAGACTCGTTTTCATAGCCGACTCCCACGCAAAGGGGCCGGACGACCCTTCTCAAAAACAGCTCTCCCGTTTCCTCGAAGAACTCTCGGATAATCCTCCGAAAAGGCTCGTCATACTCGGAGACCTTTTCGACTTTTGGATAGGCACGAGCGGCCTCGTATATTACAGATACCTCCCTGTCTTGACACCCCTCGTGAAACTCCGGAAACTCGGAACTGAAATAACCTATCTCGAAGGCAACCACGATTTTTCATTAGGCCCGTTCTTCACGGAATTTCTCGGCGCGGAAGTGCACCCGGACTCCACGGAACTCTCCATTGACGGGAAAAGGATATTCCTCTCTCACGGCGACATCGTGGACAGGAGCATAAGGCACAGGATATGGAGGTGGTTTTTAAGAAGCCCTTTTGTGAAAGCCTTGGTAACGATGCTTCCGGCTTGGGTTCTTTTCAGGATGGCGTCGGCTTTATCGCGAAAGAGCAGGACATACAGGGAGTGCGCGCCGCAGGTGGAAAAAGCCCTTAAAGACTTTGCAACGGAACTCGCTAAAAGCAATTACGACGGCTGCGTCATGGCCCA
>JBAQMW010000293.1:0-1907 GCA_049303155.1 Thermodesulfobacteriota bacterium
TTTTTAAACTCCTCTATCTTTCCGACTGCCGGTTCATTTATTTTTATCAGGGATTTTTTCAGGCATTCTATCTATCCAATATCGCGGTTCCCGATGTAGATGCGCAATTGCAACAACAATGATTGTATCGGTATCTATGCCATAAATAATCCCATATGGAAACCGTGATAACAAGCAACGCCGAAGACCTTGCTCGACTTCCACATATGAGAAAGGATACGCCGCGATTCTTCTGACTGCCATGTCCATATTATCAAGAAATTGTGTCTCCAAACCGGCAGACTGAGAACCATACCATGCAACAGCGGCGTCAACTTCGAATTGCGCAGGTTTCAGGAAGCGAACTTTCATTTATTGCGGTACTTATCCATTATCTCTTCATAAGGCGCTGTCTCTAATTTGCCCCGCTTATACGCCTGCCAGCGCTTGCGCGCCTCATCCGCCCAAATGCGGTCAATTTCAGGGTCCGGCCTATCGAGCTGCATTAGGATAGAATCAACCAGTTCAATCTTCTCAATATCCGGCAAAGATTTAATCTTTACCGCAAGTTCTTCGCTAATCGTTCCCATGATTAACTCTCCTTTCTTATATTTTACAAGATATTTTTCCCTGTTATCCGGCCATCGGCAAAAATTATCCGGAATTCAAGGGACACCGTTACTGACTTATAAATTATATCACACCTCAAAGAGACTGTTCAAGGGAATGGGAATAATTTAGGTTTTCCCCATTTTCCTAATGACTTTTCTCTTGTTTTTTGATACCTTTTTTCAATAGTGTGCTAATTTTGATTGTTTTGTAAATATAGAGGATTACATAAGGAGTAACCCATGGGGTTTCCCAATATAAGGCTAAGAAGGCTAAGAAAAGGCGAGACGCTAAGGCGAATGGTGCGCGAGACTGAGATTAACGTATCAGACCTCATTCTTCCGCTTTTCGTAACCTACGGAAAAAAGACCAAAAAGCCCATAGGCTCGATGCCGGGGCATTTTCAGATGTCAGTGGATTTAATCGCGAAAGAGGCTGAGCAGGTAAAATCCTTAGGCATACCGGCGGTCATTCTCTTCGGCATACCGGAGACTAAAGACCCTGTCGGAAAGGTTGCTTACGCCGCAAAAGGCCCTGTTCAGGAGGCGATAAGGGCCATAAAGAAGGCGGTTCCGGAGCTTTTGGTCATAACAGACGTTTGCATGTGCGAATACACCTCGCACGGCCACTGTGGTATAATAAAAAATGGGGACGTTGACAACGATTCGACCTTAAAGCTTCTCGCAAAAGAGGCGCTTTCTCACGCAGAGGCAGGAGCGGACATCGTCGCGCCGTCCGACATGATGGACGGCAGGGTAGGGGTGATACGCAATATCCTCGACGCTAACGGATTCGACGATACTCCGATAATGAGTTATGCGGCCAAGTATGCGAGCGCGTTTTACGGGCCGTTTCGGGAGGCGGCTGAATCAACTCCGAGTTTCGGCGACAGGCGCGGCTACCAGATGGACCCCGCGAACGCCATTGAGGCGTTAAGAGAGGTCGCCTTGGACATAGAAGAGGGCGCGGACATAGTCATGGTAAAACCCGCGCTCCCGTATCTCGATATAATAAGGATGGTAAAGGACGAGTTCGGCTATCCGACTGCCGCTTATAACGTGAGCGGCGAGTATTCGATGATAAAGGCCGCGGCGGAAAAGGGCTGGCTCGACGGGGAAAAGGCGATGATGGAGAGCCTTCTCTCCATAAAACGCGCCGGAGCCGACATGATAATAACCTATTTTGCGAAGGACGCGGCGAAGATTTTAAGATAGCCGCAATAACCAATAGATAAGAGGAGAACATCCCATGGAACATAAAAAAGGTCATCCGGCCGGGCAAGGCCACCCGGCCCCGACCCATGCTTCGCAAGGCCATCC
>JBAQMW010000294.1:0-10716 GCA_049303155.1 Thermodesulfobacteriota bacterium
GGCCTATGTTGCCTTCCTGTATGAGGTCGGAGAACTTAAGGCCGAGGTTCACGTATCTTTTCGCGATGCTCACGACGAGCCTCAGGTTGGCCTCGATGAGTTTTTGCTTGGCGTCCCACATGTCGTAGTCGTGGATTTTTGTTTGGCGCGAGAGTTCCTTGAGCGTGATCCGCGTCATGCCGAGACGCCTCATGACGCGCCTTATCCGGAGTTTGGCGCGTTCGGACTTTTTAGGGCCTCTTTTTGATTCCTCCCTCTCGATGAGGTGGTCGAGCCGGACTATCCTTTTCGTTATCCTCGACATTACGTTCTGTCCGAGGTTCATGTCCTTCAAGACCTTGAACGCGTTCTCGGGTTTTCTTTTCCGTATCTTGTCTATGGTGACGAGGACGTCTCCGGTGTATTCTTCGTCGAACTGGCCTTCTTCGGCCTCTTCGAGGAGTTTCCTTATGGACGCCTTCTCGTCCCTTATCCTGTCCGCTATCCTTAAGACCTCTCTCAAGGCGAAGGGGCTCGTAAGGGTAAGGCGCCTGAGTTCGGTTCTGGCCTCCTCGATTCTTTTCGCGAGCACTATCTCTTCTTCTCTTTTAAGAAGGGATACCGCCCCCATCTCCCTCATGTATATTCTTACAGGGTCTTCGACTTTTTCGACGTCGAGGGTTTCCTCTTTTACTTCGGCTATTTCTTCTTCCTTGCGGGTAACGTCGTCCGCCGTATCAACGACCTCTATGCCGAGTTCTCCCAAGGTTTCGAGGAGGTTATCCATCTCCTCGACGGAAAAATTCTCGTCGGAAAAGGCGTCGTTTATCTCATCGTAAGTGAGAAACCCCTTTTCTTTTCCGGTAGTTACGAGGGCGCTCAAGTCGCCTGCGGTTGTCGTGCTGTTCGAAGACGTCTTCGTGTTGGTTGCCATTTAGGTATCCTTATGAAGGTTAAAGTTTTAAATAAATATTATAGCACAAAAAATCTCATGACGTCAAGAGGGGTTTGAGGATATTTTAATATTTTTTGATTGATTCGAGGCTTTTTATGCCTGAGGTTCAGGTCTTAAAGGTTTTGGAAAAGGGCATTTCAATGCCTGCTTCGGGACAGTTTGGTTGTATAAGGGGAGGAAGGGGTGAGTTTTTTTCTTTCCAGCGGCGTTATTTTTTGGTTTGTAATTAAGCATGGTATCTTCTGAATTATCAAGGAACATCCCTTCTTACACGTCGCCCTCCCGACGAGGATTTTGCAAATTTGTTATTTGTGGTATAATGAAAAAAAGTTGTCAGAATTCTTGTTTTTTCGTGAGAGCCGTTGTCAATGAGCAGGATGCTTAAAACTTTATTTTTTATTATAATCGCGGTATTCTTTTTATGCTTCCCGAGTTACGGCGAGGACCGCCCTCTAATAAAAAATACTGATGGCGTTCTCGTCTTGTTTCTGTCCGAAGCCATGGAAAATGCACTTAAAGATATGGACCCTACTTTTAAGGTTTGGACCTACGGTGATTATTATAAACCAATGCTCGATATTATCTCGAAACGCTTTGTTCATGGAAAAGAAGCGCCCTTCGCAGCAATAGGAGAATTCAACGGTGATGGAGTAACGGATGTGGTTTTATATGGTGCCAACGATAGCGAGCGGCTAATAGTTGGAATACTGTCCAGAAAGAAGAATGGTTATAGGGCGGTTGTCATAGACAGATTTCCAAGGGACGGTGACCCTAAAAAAGATTGTTATATGGGTTTTTGTGGTATGCAAAACTATATCGCTCTTGTACAGAAGGGCAGGATCGAATCAAATTTTGAAGAAGTAGTGTTAGATCTGAAAACAGACGCTTTTGAGCGGGTATTTTTTGAGAGGGCTTCAGTTTTGTACTACCATGAAGGTGGTGAGTGGAAGGAATATACTACGAGTGATTGACGAATTCAGGGGACGCTATATTTAATTGTCGTTAGTGGCAAGAAACATTTAAGGTTAATTTGTTAAATTCTTACGCCGTCAAGACCTTAAACCCCTCCATCGAGGCGGCTTTATTGAGTTCTTTGTCGAAAGACGAGAACGCTAATTCGACGCCGGTTGCGCCGGTTTTTAAGATTTTCGACGATGAAAGGTGAATCGCGTCGAAGCCGCGCAGTCCGTATTTTTCGACAAGCCTTCCGGCCTCAATTTCGTCAAAGTCTATTATTGCGAAATCGTTCCACTCTTTTGAAAATTTGGCCGTAACTATCTTGAATTCTTTTCCTGATATGTCTTTACGCCTGAGGCGTTTATGCAGGGCGGATATCGTTTCAGGATAGGCAACGGCGCAGGTCGAGAGTATTTCGGCTTCGCCAGCCCATGCTCTTACGTCTTCGGAGCCGGCCTCTTCTATGTAGAGTTTTACGAGACTGCTCGTGTCAAGGTAGATAATCATCGCCTTTCCTCAAGCACTGTCTTTGAAATGGGCTCGCCTTTGACGCTGATTCCTTTAAGCCCCGTTGGTTTCTTTCCAGACCACTTTGCTTTGCCGCTTTCCATGAGCGATTTAATCCTGCGGCGTTCGCTCGAAATAGGAACGATAACGGCGACTTCCTTGCCGTGGTCGGTTACGACGATCTCTTCGCCTTTCGACGCCTTTACTACGTAACTGCTTAATTTCATTTTAAGCTCTTTGACTCCTACGTGCACCATATATTCCTCCGTTCATTGTAACTATTTTATATCATAAAAGTGGCTACATTGTCAATTTATAAAGCGCGTACCTCTTGCGGGGCGCGGTCGCGCTATCCTTCAAATATTGCCAACCCTGCCCATCTGTGCTAACATTTCACCATAAAAATCGGGCGGTTCGGGATTTCGGCAATTGAGATTGCGGAGTCTGCCCTAAACCCTGCCCTGAGCTTGCCGAAGGGTTGTTTCGGGGTCGCAAAAATCATCACTCGCAATGACAAAATCGGCGTCTTTTGTTGGTTTTGAAAGGGGTCTTTATTTAATGGCTAAAAAGATTCTTATCGGGCTTTTTCTTCTGGCCGTCTCTTTCGCGGTTTTTTTCGTGTTTTTTTGGAACAAGCCGGGAAGCCCGGCCTACAGGACTTCGAGCGCGATAAAGGGCGACATCGCCGCCTCGATTACGGCGGCCGGCGTCGTTAACGCCGTAACGACAGTCCTTGTCGGCACTCAGGTTTCAGGCACGATAAAAGAGATATACGCTGATTTCAATTCTCCGGTTAAAAAAGGAGAGGTCATAGCGAGGATAGACCAAGGCATATTCGCGGCGCAGGTCGAGCAGGCGCGGGCGAACCTCCTTTCGGCAAAGGCGAACCTCGATAAATCCAAGGCCTCGCTCAAAGACGCCAAAAGGACGTTCGAGAGGAATATTGAACTCTTTAAGCGCGACCTCATAGCGAGAAGCGACGTCGAGACCTCGGAAACGAATCAGGAGACCTCTGTTGCGCAGGTAAAAGCCTCAGAGGCGGAGGTCGCACGAGGAGAGGCCGCGTTGAGATTAGCCGAAACGAATCTCGCCTACACGGAGATAGTTTCTCCTGTTGACGGAGTCGTGGTTTCGAGGAACGTGGACGTCGGACAGACCGTTGCGGCGAGTTTTCAAACTCCCACTCTTTTCACCATTGCCGGGGACTTGACCAAGATGCAGGTCATATCGAGCGTTGCCGAGGCTGACATAGGAAAGATAAAAGACGCCTTGCCGGTCGAGTTCACGGTTGACGCCTATCCGGACAAGGTCTTTAAGGGCAACGTGTCAGAGATAAGGATAGCGCCGGTTGTGGTGCAAAACGTCGTTACCTACGACGTGGTGGTTAAGGTGTCGAACCCGGAACTTAACCTTAAGCCCGGCATGACGGCCAACGTAATCATAATCCATTCCGAAAGAAAAGGCGTTTTAAAGATTCCGAACGCGGCTTTAAGGTTTAATCCGGATAACTTCGGCGTCCCGGCGCAAAAGCTCGTCGGCCCCGGCGTGTGGGTATCGGATAACGGCATTTTGAAAAGGGTTAAGCTCGTAATCGGCATAAGCGACGGAAGTTTTACCGAAATCACGGAAGGCGAGTTGACCGAAGGGCAGGAGATTATCGTGGAGTCGGTTAACGATAAGGCTAAGGGACAGCAACGCTCAGGCCCGAGGTTTTTCTGATATGGCGATGATAGAAACCGAAGGATTGAGCAAGGACTACGCCTTGGGCGAGGTTACCGTGAACGCCCTAAAGTCCGTTTCTCTAAAAGTCGAGAAAGGCGAGTTTATCGCCATAATGGGGCCTTCAGGCTCGGGTAAATCCACTTTCATGAACGTCATAGGATGCCTCGACCGTCCTACTGAAGGGAGGTATCTTCTTGACGGCGCGGACGTATCAAAGCTCAGCCGGGACGAGCTTGCCTCCATAAGAAATAAAAAAATAGGGTTTGTGTTTCAGGGCTTCAACCTCCTTGCGAGGACGTCGGCGACGGAAAACGTCGAACTGCCGCTTCTCTATGACGGCGTTCCGGTTAAGGAGAGAAGGCAACGCGCGGCTGAGGCCTTGGATAAGGTGGGGCTGACGGAGCGGGCAATGCATCATCCGAACCAACTTTCAGGAGGCCAGCAGCAGAGAGTCGCCATAGCGAGGGCGCTCGTTAATAGCGCTCCCATAATACTCGCCGACGAGCCGACAGGCAACCTCGACACCAAGACGAGCGCCGAGATAATGGGGCTCTTTACGAGACTTAACCAAGAATCCGGCATAACAGTCGTAGTCGTAACGCACGAGCATGACATAGCCGCTTACGCGAGGCGCGCGGTAAAGTTTCTGGACGGCTCGGTCGTAAGCGACGTGTCGGCGTAGATACTTAGGATTACCCCCTTTTACAAAGGGGCTGGGCTCCCGTTGCCGCAACACATTGCAACGGGAAGCGGGGGGATTTTGGTTGACGCGGTTTCGGCAGTCAAGATAGCCCTTGCGGCGATAAAGGTAAATAAGATGCGCTCCGGCCTTACGATGCTCGGCATCATAATAGGCGTCGGAGCGGTCATAACCATGCTCGCGGTGGGCACGGGCGCGAGGCGCATGATAGCCGAGCAGATAGCGAGCATAGGGAGTAATCTTCTTGTTATTTTGCCAGGGGCAAGCGCCTCAGGCGGCATGAGGATGGGCGCGGGAACCCAGCCGACCCTTTCCCTGGCGGACGCCGAGGCTGTTTACAAAGACGTTTCCTTAATCTCGGACGTGGCGCCTATTTTGGGCGGAACGGCTCAGGTTGTTTACGGCAGCGAGAATTGGCTGACGAATGTTTCAGGGACGACCCCGGGATTTTTAGAGGTGAGGGACTGGGCCGTCGAGTCGGGGCGTCCCTTTACGGAAGAAGACGTCCGGAGCGTTGCGAAGGTGGGCCTTCTCGGGCAGACTGTCGCGTATAAGTTATTCGGCGGCATGGACCCGGTCGGCCAATCGGTAAGGATAAAAAACATGCCTTTTGTCGTCATAGGGCTGCTTGAAAAAAAAGGCCAGTCCCCTCTCGGCTCGGACCAGGACGATACGATCCTCATACCAATAACCACGGCGCAGAAAAAAATCTTCGGCATTGCCTTCCCCGGCATGGTCAGGACAATCATGGTCAAGGCGAGGAGCGCGGAAGACCTTCCGAAGGCGGAGCGGGAAATAACCGAACTCATTCGCCAGAGGCACCGCATCGGGGCTAAGCAGGAGGACGACTTTACCGTGAGGAACCTTACCCAGATGATGCAGGCCGCGGAGCAATCAACCAAGGTCATGACGCTTCTTTTGGGCGCGGTGGCGTCCGTGTCTTTACTGGTAGGGGGCATAGGGATAATGAACATCATGCTCGTCTCCGTTACCGAGAGGACGAGGGAGATAGGGATACGCATGGCGGTCGGGGCCAAGACGTGGGACATAAGGCTTCAGTTTATAATCGAGGCCGTGATACTCTCTCTCATAGGCGGGACCGCGGGCATCGTTTTCGGCATAGGAGGCTCTTTTCTTATTTCAAGTTTAGCCGGATGGAATACCATTGTGTCGGTGTTTTCGGTTTTGTTGGCGTTCGGTTTTTCGGCGATGGTCGGGATCTTTTTCGGGTTTTATCCGGCTTATAAGGCCTCTTTCCTCGACCCCATAGAGGCACTCCGGCGCGAATGAGGAACGTAAAACAATGAAAAAAATTTATCTTCTGATATTGCCGCTTATTTTAATATTTGCCGCCTCTTATGCCTTTGCAGGCGAAAGGCCGCCTATCGCGGAAGGTGAAACGGCGGTTCCCCCCTTTTACAAAGGGGGGTTAGGGGGGATTCTTGACGTGGAAAGGTGCGTCGCCATAGCGCTTGAGGCGCACCCGTCCGTCGCTTCAGCGGGGTATAATGTAGTAGCGGCGCGGAGCAGAATCTCTCAAGCCGAGTCGAATTATTACCCTGAGGTCGAGGTTTCTTCGGGCTATTCGCGCGTTGATGCCGCAGGAAGCGCAGGGCCTCGCAACGAGTATTCCAACGCGGTGAGCCTAACGCAAAACATCTACGACTTCGGCAGGACGTCCGAAGAGATAAAGGTCAGGAGGTTTAGCCTCGGCTCTTTGAGTTTTGACCTTGAGGATGCTAAAAACCGCACAGCGTTTAACGTAAGGCAGGCCTATTACGGAGTTTTATTGGCCGCAAAAACAAAGGCCGTTCAAGAAGAGACAGTTAAGCAATTTCAAAAGCACCTTGAGCGGGCAAAGGGGTTTTTCGAGCTTGGCAAGAAGCCGAAGTTCGACGTTACAAGGGCGGAGGTTGCTTTGAGCGACGCAAAGGTGAACCTTATAAAAGCGGAAAATACGTTTAGGATAGGCAGGGCGAGTCTTAAAAACGCCATGGGATATACGGAGGCTCCGGATTTCGAGATAAAGGACGACCTCGGTTTCAAAAGATACGATATTACAATGGAGGAGGCCGCAGGAAAGGCCGTCGCGGAAAGGCCGGACCTTAAATCAGCCGTTGGGAAAAAGCAATCCGCAGCCGAAGGAGTGGAACTCGCGAAAAGGAATTATTATCCGATGTTGTCCGGCAACGCCTCTTATAATATGTCCGGGGAGTCTTATCCGCTTGACGAGGGATGGAACGCTGGGGCTACGATAACAGTGCCTATCTTCACGGGTTTTTTGACGAAGCATCAGGCTGAAGAGGCGAGGGCTAAGTTAGGAGCGGCAAAAGCGAACGAGGAGTTTTTAAGGCAGTTTGTCGTCTTCGAGACGAAGCAGGCGTATTTCAATCTTATCGAGGCAGGGACCAGGGTGCCTGCCTCGGAATTGATCGTAAAGCAGGCTCTGGAGAACCTTGAACTCGCGAACGCGAGATATGCCGCCGGCGTCGGCAATCCCATAGAGGTTACCGACGCGACAATAACCTACGCCAACGCGCGGCTCGGCTTCTTTCAATCGCTGGCGGATTATAAAGTGGCTGAGGCCAATATTAAGTTCGTGATGGGGACGCGGTAAAGCAAATATCAAAAAGCAAAATGTAAAATGACAAGTAAAAGGTAAAAATGAAATGTCAGACAAGTAGTTGGGGGTAAACTTCGTTAATCCAATCTACCGTTTTAAAAAAGAGAGGGGTACAAATGGGCAGAATTTCAAAGAATGGCAAAGGGAAAACATTGTATATTCAATTGAGTATCTATCCTGGAACGACCGATCCCCGCAAGAATCTGACGATATCGTGTCCTGATAAAGAGACAAGATTCAAGACAACCCTCTCTGACAATGGGCTGAGGAAGTTTAGGGAAAGAGTGCTTGAATTTTATAAAGACCAAGTTCTTAATAAGTCAGGCAGGTTAGGTTAGCGAAGCGTAACCCAACGATAATGGCTACCCCTTCAAATCCAAGACGCTTATTCCGCTCGCTTTTTGCCGTTCCTATATTGCCAACGCCTTTCATGTATGCTACGATTGCCTTCTACCATTGCCTTATGAAAATCAGCGATGTATGGAGAGCTGATACTACCCTACAAGACTCATATTTACGAATAAGGAGGGAGTGAATATGGAAACGGTAAAACAAGAGGTCAGCAACCTTCTTAAGCGTTTGCCGGACGATTGTTCGTTGGAGGACGTCCAGTATCATCTTTACGTCCTTCAGAAGATTGAACGCGGGTTGAAGGATGCGGCAGAGGAACGGGTTTGCACGCAAGAAGATGTTGAGAAGCGGATGTCAAAGTGGCTCGGAAAGTAACATGGTCTTATGAAGCCGCGGACGACCTCGACGCTCTTGGCGAGTATATAGCAAAGGATTCTTCTTTTTATGCCGCGGCGTTTACCGGCGAGATTCTTGACGCGAGTCGTTCTCTTGGCGAGTTTTCAGAAAGAGGACGCATTGTTCCAGAGCTTGATAATCCAAAAATCCGCGAACTTCTTATAAGAGATTATCGTCTTATCTACAGCATAGAACAATCCGGTGTCGTAATCTTGGCCCTTGTTCACGGGTCGAGAGATTTAAGAACCCTATGGGAAAAGGAAGATTAAATTGTAGGGCCGCTTCCCCCGCTTTCCCTACTCCTTCAAATCCAAAACGCTTATTCCGCTCGCAACTTTTTCGGCTATCTTAAAGAAGGCTTTGGTCTGAGGCGAACCGGGATAAGCCTCGACAATGGGTTTTCCCGCGTCTCCGGTTTCTCTTATTTGAGAGTCAATCGGTATCTGCCCCAAAAACGGTATGCAGTAGCGTTCTCCGGTTTTTTCTCCTCCTCCGCGGCTGAAGATGTCTGTTTCCTTGCCGCAGTGCGGGCACGTGAAAAAGCTCATGTTTTCGACTATGCCGAGTATCGGCACTTTGACTTCGTTGAACATCTTTATGGCGCGTCTCGCGTCAATTAACGCCACGTCTTGAGGGGTCGTTACGATTACCACCCCGGTAAGAGGTATCGTTTGCACGAGGGTCAGCTGCGCGTCGCCCGTTCCCGGCGGAAGGTCTATCACGAGATAATCCAGCTCTCCCCATTCGACTCCCCTTAAAAACTGCTGAACGAGCTGCATGACAAGCGGCCCCCTCCATATAAGAGGCGTTTCCTCGTCAAGCATGAACCCGACGCTCATGAGTTTTACCCCGTAGTTTTTGAGGGGCACGAGTTTTTTATCCGGGGTGGTCTGAAGGTCTTTGTGTATGCCCATCATCATGGGGATGCTCGGGCCGTAGAGGTCTATGTCCAAGAGGCCGACCTTTGAGCCGCTTTTCGCGAGTGAGAGGGCGAGGTTTACGGCAACGGTTGATTTTCCGACCCCTCCCTTGCCGCTCGCAACGGCGATGGTGTTTTTGACGAGAGGGATTGGTTCTTTTTGCGGAAGTTTTTTTGCCTGAGGCACCTCGGCGGTTATTTCGATTGTAACCTTGCCAATTCCTGGAATCTTCTCAACCGCCTTCCTCGCAGAGTCTTCGAGTTCTTTTTTAAGAGGGCAGGCGTGGGTGGTCAAGACCAAGGTAAATGTTACCTCGATGCCATCGATGCGGACGTTACGTATCATGTTCAAGGTAACGAGGTCTTTGCCTAATTCAGGGTCCATGACGCTTTTAAGGGCGTCGAGAATAACGGATTGGGTGAGGTTTGCCAAGAGGGTCTCCTTTTATCCGTAGGACAGGCGTCCCGCCTGTCAGATTATTTTAAGGTAACATGCCGGAAGTTCGGCAATTTTCAAAGGTGGGCGCAGCCCACCCTACACGAGTTAAGGGCTTCGAGCAGCGCGTCGAGGTCAACGTTATCCCTTTTTGCCGCAGCCTCTATGCTCGCTGCCCCGCCGCAGCAGGAGTCTATATTGAAGCGGGTAAAGACCGTGATGGTTTTCGGCTCTTCCCTTATTATGTCGTTAACTATCCTGTCTTTGGTTATGGCCATAAATTCCCCCGACCCCCTTTGTAAAAGGTGGGCGCTCCATCAGCCTTGGGACGCGATTTCGTTGAGTTCTTTTACTATCACGTCGGCGTCAACTCCGTGCATTCCGCTTCCGAAGGCTATGTCTTCGGTCTTCGCACCCGGACAGGTAAAGCAGCCGTTCCCGAAGTACTTTTTGAAGACTTGTTCCGTGGCGGGGAATTTTTCCATGACTTCGCCTATGCTCATGGTTTTGGTTATCAATTGCTCGCTCATCTGTTTTCTCCTTCTTGTTTTCGTAGGGCAGACCTTTAGGTCTGCGTCTTTAAGCAAAACTGAAATAGCAGGGACGACCCGCTCTATGGAGCGGGTGCCCGCCCTGCCCTACATTTATTTCTTTGCCGGCGCGGGCGCCGCCTTCACGGTCTTAAACATGTTTAAAACGAAGATAAAAGCCGAAAATCCCGATATGAGCGCGAACGCGTGCAATACGCCGCGTCCTACGGAGTATTCGATTGCCCACCCGATAATCATTCCGATAAGCCCGATATTGGCCGTCCAGAGCTGAACTACCGAAAGTTTGTCGCTCCAGAGCGGCACACCGCTGAAGCGAGGCAGTATGTGGTAGCCGACCCCGTAAATCATCATGGTCATCCAGCCCAAGAGGTTCAGGTGCGTGTGTATGGGCTTTATGGGATAGACAGGACCCGCGACAGTCATGTATATTCCGGCTAACATCGCGGCTATGAAGTAGACCAAAGCGCATTTTATGAACCATACTGTTACTTTGCTCATTCTTTTTAAAGCCTCCTTGAGTTTTTTGGCAAACGCAATCTTTGGCCACGACCCGCCCTATGGGGCGGGTACCCCGGCGTTAAAACCGGCTGTCCAAATCCTCACATACTGTAAAAGTATGC
>JBAQMW010000295.1:0-1948 GCA_049303155.1 Thermodesulfobacteriota bacterium
CCACAGAGGCGGTTCCTCCGGAGCCCGGCGTTGCCCCTTCGCCTCCGCCTCGGGGTACCCATCCGGAGGATGGGTCGGGCGGCATCAAGGTTCTCCCCTTTTACAAAGGGGAGACAGAGGGGATTAAGGAAGTAAAAGAAGCGCCTGTCAAGAAGACATATCTTTCCAAGTATCTTTATACGGTTGACGGCAGCGTTACGGGAACGCGTTTCAGCAATCTGTCGCGTCTTTACTACGACCGGTACCGCGACGAACTTTACGCGATTGACAGCGGCAACAGGAGGTTCGTGGTAATCGGCTCCGACGGCGTATTGCTTTATTCTTTTACTTTTGACGACGCCGGTCTGAAGGGTTACCCCTCATCCATAAGCGTCAATAAGGAAGGCTTGATATACGCGGCCGAGGAGGCGCGGATAAGCATCCTCGATTACAGGGGGGTGTTCAAAAAAGAACTCGACCTTTCCGCGCTTCCCGTCAAAACGTCCATACAATCCCTCGCCGTTGACGATGACGGGCGGATTTATATAGGCATGGTCGGCGTGCTGGCGGTCATGGACAAGAACGGCAAGTTCCTTTTCGAGATTAAACCCGAAGACGGCGCCGGCTTCGTCAACTCATCCAAGATAGCGGTAACCTCTCGATACATATATATCCTCGACCCCGCGATGTTTTTGGTCTACCGGTTCGCGAGGGACGGCAAGTATATATCGAATTTCGGAAAGATATCGGGCCTTGCAGGCGGCTTCAGCATGCCGGTGGACTTTGGCGTTGACGAAAAAAGCGGACTGGTAGCCGTGCTTGACATCAACAGGTATGCGGCGATGTTTTATGCCCCGGATGGCGAGTTCCTCTACGAGTTCGGCGGCACGACGGCCATGCCGAGGCCTAACGCCTTGGCGCTCGGCTCCGCGGGTACGTTTTTCGTCGTAACCGTAAACAGCGGACTTATAAGGGCATTTCAGGTGTTGACGCAGGACGTGATTGAGCCTAAACCCGCAACCCCTGCGGAAATTCCACAGCCGATTCCGGCCGTAACCCCTGCGGAAACTCCTCAGGCAATTCCTACGGAAACTCCTGCGGGGCAGTAAGACAGACAAGTAGGGTGGGCATTGCCCACCATTTACAGGAGTGAGTCTCTGATATTTTGGTGGGCTATGCCCACCCTACAAAACTGCCCCGGATGTTACGTCGGGGGCAGACAAAATAGACCATGTTTCCCAAACCACCCGATACCGTTGTTTTTATCTTGCTTTCAATCGTTCTTTCTTACGGCGTCGCGGTAAGGAACGCCGTTTGGGTTGCCGAGATCTCTCTTTGGAAGGACGTTGCCGGTAAGTCGGCGTTCAAGGCGAGGCCTCATACCCAGTACGGCCTTGTCCTTGAGTCCGCCGGCGACGTGTCGGAAGCCGAAAGCCGTTATCTCCGCGCCATGCGGCTCGACCCCGTGTATTTCGAGGCGTATGGCGCGCTTGCCGTAATCTACGGCAAGGCCGGCGATATGGATAAGGCCGAGGCTCTTTTCAAGTCAATCTTACGCCGCTTTCCGAACGACTATAAATCCAGGAGCGGCCTCGGCGTTACGTATCTTTTGAGAGGCAGGCTAAACGAGGCTGAGGAGGCTTTCAAGGCCTCTCTTGAAAGCAGTCCTGATTATGTTCCGGCGTTTCAAAACCTTATTAATCTCTATATGCTCGCGGGCCGCGAGAGAGAAGCGGACGAATACAGAAAAAAACTTTCAGCGCTTACGCGGGAATGATAAATTTGTCATTGCGAGGGGCTTTATTCTTTTTGTCATTGCGAGGGGAGGGGTACTCAGCCGAAGGCTGGGTCGTCCGAAGCAATCTCGCCTTTACAATTACGAGATTGCTTCGTTCCTCGCAATGACTGCCGTTTTTTTATTCCCTCTCCCCTTGGGGGAGAGGGAATGATAAAAGGGGGTTTTGTTTCT
>JBAQMW010000296.1:0-6635 GCA_049303155.1 Thermodesulfobacteriota bacterium
GTTTACGCCTCTCCCATGACCTTCATCACAGCCTCGGCCGCCTTTTCGTGCGCAGGCCCTCCCTCGAGGGAGCGCCTTATCCTGGCGTATCCGTCTTCCATGAACTTAAGCCTTTCCGGATTTTCGAAGATTCCGGACATCTCTTTTTCTATGTTCTCAGGGGTAACGCCGTCCTGTATGAGTTCGGGCGCGACCATAGAGCCGGAAACAATGTTCGGAAGCCCTATCCTGTCTATTCCTATAAGGCGTCTTCCTATAAAATACGACAACCACGAAACCTTATACACGATAACCATGGGCGTTCCTATAAGGGCTGTTTCGAGCGTAGCGGTTCCGGACGAAACTACCGCGATGTCCGCCGCCCTCATGACCGTGTGCGCTTTTTTCCTGAAAACCAAAACGTCCACAACGGATTTGTCCAAAAATTCTTTAAGGAGCGCGTCGTCTATGCCGTCCGCGGCCGGAAGAATAACCGTAAGGCGGCGGCCGAGCCTTTTTTCAAAGAGAGAGACGCCTTCGAGCATCAAAGGCAGAAGACGCTTTATCTCCTCTGTCCTGCTGCCGGGTAAAAGCGCGACAACTGGATTAGCGCCAATAAGCCCGAGTTCCGCCTTGGCCTCGTCCTTGGTGAGTCCGCATACTGCCGTCGATGTAAGGGGGTGTCCGACGTAGGCGGCGTTAACGCCGGATTTTTTGTAGAGTTCCTCCTCGAACGGAAATATCACGAGCATCTTCGTTACGAGTCTCGCGATATCCTTTATCCTGCCGCTCCGCCACGCCCAGACTTGCGGGCTTATGTAATAAACTACGGGCACATTCCTTTTACTGGCCTCTTTGGCGAAACGCAGGTTAAAATCCGGATAATCTATGAGCACCACGCAGTCGAATCTTTCTCGCTCTAACATTCCGGCGAGTTCCTTGAACGCGGCCCGTATCGCCGGCAGTTTTTTCAAGACCTCCGCTATGCCGACGACGGAAAGGCGCGTCGAGTCAAGCCCCTCGAGACCCGCCCTTCTCATCCTCTCCCCTCCCATGCCCTTTATCTCGATTGAAGGCGAAAGCCGCTTCAACGCCTCCATGAGAGAACTGCCGTGGAGGTCTCCGGATGCCTCTCCGCTTATCATAAGGATTTTTTTACCCATTGTGCTTGCAGGCATCATGCCTGTCCTTGATTCCGGGGACAGTCCCGATTCTACGACTCCGCTTCGCTCCGTCCGTAAATCTGGGACAGTCCCCTATCCCTACCCCTTGCCAATGTGGCGGCTCAATCTCTCGAGGCTCTTGGCCATGGCGGACTGTATGAGTATCGCGGCCTGAAGCGCCCGCACCCCGTCCTTGCCGCTTACGAGCGGAGGCTTTTTATTGACGACGCAGTCCACGAAAGAGATAATCTCCTCTTTGAGGGAATCCCCCTTCTCTATCTGAAGGACGTCCTCGACTATGGACGGAACCATTGAGCCCTCTTCGCGCTTGAGCCTCGATACGGATATCTTCTGATGGGCGTAATCTATGGATATGTAGGCGTCGGACTGGAAAAGCCGGATCTTTCTCGTGCGCTCTTTTGATATTCTGCTTGCGGTAACGTCCGCGACGCAACCGTTAGCGAACTTTATCCTCGCGTTCGCTATGTCAATCTTGTTCGACATGACCGGTATGCCTACCGCCTCAACGCTTTCTATCTCGGATTTCACCATGTTCAGGATTATGTCTATGTCGTGTATCATCAAATCCAGCACGACGTCCACGTCGAGGGCCCTGTGCGGAAACGGCGAAAGACGGTGCGATTCTATGAACATCGGGTTTTTGACCTTTCCCGCAAGGGCGACGACGGCCGGGTTAAAACGCTCGAGATGCCCGACCTGCAAAACCGCGCCTCTCGCTTCGGCCTCGCTTATCAAGGCCTCCGCTTCTTTTATTGTGACGGAAATAGGTTTTTCTATGAGGGTCGAAATGCCCCTTGAAAGAAACTCAAGGCCTACTTTGCAGTGCGTCTCGGTCGGCGTAACGATGCTTACCGCGTCCACCTTGCCGAATATCTCCTCTATCGAGGAAAACGCCTTGGTCTTTACCTCAGCAGCCACCGAAGCGCTCTTTTCAGCGTCAATGTCGACCACCCCGACGAGGTCAATGTTTTCGAGTTCCGAATACTTCTGCGCGTGAAATCTCCCCAAATATCCGGCGCCTACGACTCCTATTCTTAACTTTTTCATCGATTCAATCGTCCTTTTCTCTATAATGCCGCCTCTTCATCGTCCTTGCCTGAAATCCTTACACGCGCAACGCCCCTTTTCGAGCCTTCGATAAACTCAAGGTATCTTTTGGCGTGAGGCGAATCAGGGAGTTCCTGCTTAAGCCTTGCCGCGGCCTCCTTAAGCAGCATGGAAGACCTGAAAAGTATCTTGAAAGACCTCTTTATCTCGTCAATATCGGCTTTGGAAAACCCCCTCCTCCTTAACCCTATGAGATTAAGCCCGAGGACGCGCGCCCTATTTCCGACCGCCATGACGTACGGCGGAATGTCTTTGCTGACGGCCGAAGCGCCGCCTATTATGCAGTGTGCCCCGAGTTTCACGTGCTGATGCACGGCCACAATTCCGCCTACTATCGCGTAATCCTCGACAACGACGTGCCCGGCTAAGGTCGCGGCGTTGGCCATGACGACGTTACTGCCGACAACGCAGTCGTGGGCCACGTGGACGTAATTCATGAAAAGATTATTGTCGCCGCAAACGGTTCTTCCTTTATCCTTTGCCGTGCCGCGGTGAATCGTTACGAACTCCCTTATTATATTATTATTCCCGATGACCGCCTCTGTCTTCTCTCCTTTGTAGGCTAAATCCTGAGGCGGCGCTCCGATTGACGCGAACTGAAAAACGACGCAATTTTCGCCGAGCGTGGTGTTCTCTTCTATTACGACGTGCGGCCCGATGCGCGTACCTTTGCCGATTTTTACGTTCTCCCCTATTATCGAATACGGCCCGACGCTTACGCCTGAGTCAATCTCAGCCGAGGGATGCACTATGGCGGCAGGGTCTATCGCGACTTCTTTTGTCTTTATCGTCATGACTCTTACCTCTTTTTTGTTTTTGCGTGTAGCTCAGCCCTTCAGGGCTGATACAAAAGATAATATATATTTATATCAGGGCTAAAGCCCTGAGCTACTTCTCCACTATGGTGGCCATGAGTTCGGCCTCTGCCGCGAGTTTACCGTCGGTATAGGCCTCGCCCTTAAAACTCCATATCGTTCCTCTTGTTTTTATGACCTCCAGACTTAGCGTTAAGACGTCTCCGGGCAATACCGGCTTTCTGAAGCGCGCCTTGTCTATGCCCATGAAATACACTACCCTGTTGGTGACGTTCGCGGACTTGAAGGCAAGTATGCCCCCGACCTGAGCCATGGCCTCCAATATCAAAACCCCCGGCATTATCGGATGCCCCGGAAAATGCCCCTGAAAAAACGGCTCGTTTATGGTAACGTTCTTTATGCCCTTCGCGCTCTTCCCGGCCTCGAACCCGATTATCTTGTCAATAAGCAAAAACGGGTACCTGTGAGGCAATATCTTCATTATCTCCGCAATATCAATCACAACTGTTTCTTCGGCCTTAACGGTCTCGGTCATGGTAACCTCCTTTGCGCTCGATGAATAAAAATCAAAAATTAAATATAAAAAATCAAAAATAAGGTTTACTCTTTTATCAAAAAGTAAAATACCGAAATTTTGATATTTGATTTTTTATTTTTGATTTTTCTTTTCCACCTCTTCGAGTCTCTTTTCGAGTTCCCTTACCCTCTTCAAAAGTTCCGGCAGCTTGGCGAACGCCGCCTGCGCCCTGAGCCACTCCATGTGCGGCACGACCGGATACCCGGTGTAAACGCCCTGGACCTTTATGTCGTTCGTAACGCCTGACTTCGCCCCTATTGTAACGTCGTCCGTAATCTCTATATGCCCCGCCACTCCGGTCTGCCCGGCTAATGTAACGCGGCTTCCTATCTTGGTCGAACCCGAAACACCGACCTGCGCCACGATGATCGTATCCTCGCCTATCTTGACGTTATGGGCGAGTTGCGCGAGGTTGTCTATCTTCGTGCCCCTGCCTATGACGGTTTGCCCCAGAGTTGCGCGATCTATGGTAACGGAAGCCCCTATCTCGACGTCGTCTCCTATGATAACCCCTCCCGTCTGAGGTATCTTCGCGTAGGAATTTCCTTCCTTTACGTAGCCGAACCCGTCTGAGCCGATGACGCTGTTACAGTGGATTATGACTCTCCTGCCTATCCTTACTCCCTCTCTTATGGATACGTTCGAATATATGACGCTCCCCTCTCCGACGATGGAGCCTCTTCCGATATAGACGCCCGGATATATGACGCAGCCGTCTCCCGCCTCGGCTCCCTCTTCCATCACTGCGAACGAGCCGATTGAGACGTCCTTGCCCAACTTTGCGGAGGCGTGGATATCGGCCTTCGGGCTTATGCCTTGCCGGAAACGAACCGCGGGCTTAAGAAGAACCAGAGCCTTGGCAAAGGCAAGGTAGGGGTCCTTTACCACAATGAAGTTTTTGCCATCAGTAGTCTTTGTCTTAACGGATACTATGACAGCCGAGGCGCGGGTGGTATCGAGAAACTTCTCATACTTCGGGTTCGACAGAAACGCGATGTCGCCGGGCAATGCCTCTTCAAGGCCGGCTATGCCGTGTATCTCGATTGAGGCGTCTCCCCTGACCTCGCCACCGAGGGCAACCGCTATCTCCTTGAGAGTAAACTTGAAAGCCATGGCAACCTACCGGAAGAAATCAAATATCAAATATTAAAAATCAAAATTAAGGTGTAATCTTTTATCAAAAAATAAAACACCGAAATTTTGATATTTGATTTTTTATTTTTGATTTTGCCTTTTGAATTCCTCGTCATACGCATTAATGACGGCGCCGGTTATGTCGGCGTCTTCCGGAGCGTGCAGCACTCCGCCCATGGACGATTCAAACACGTAGTCGTAGCCCTGAGTCTTCGCCATCTTTTTTATTACGTCCCGAAGGCCTTCTATTATGCCGTTTTCCCTCTGAACCTTTTTCTTGTTCAACTCGTCGCTGTAATCCGCGAATTGCTTCTGTAGATTCTGCACCTTGGCCTGAAACTCCTTTTCCTTGGCTTCCTTGGTTTCCTTGTTCCAAACCGAACCCTTCTTGTCTATCTCGTCCTTGAGCTTTTTAAGCTCCTGCTGCTTCACGTTGAGCTCTTTCTCGTGCTCCGTAAATTCTTTTTTCAGGTCGTCCCTCGCGGCCGCGCCGGCCTTGGATTCGTTAAGAGCCTTCTGAAGATTTATATGCGCTATCTTTACTCCGGCGGCAAATGCCCCGGAAGAAAACGCCAAAACAAAAAATAACGCCGTAAAAAGAACAAGCCTTTTCATTTCTTTCTCTCCTTTTTTGTTTTTTTTCGAACTCCGGGGACAGTCCCAGACCCACCCTATGTGGTGGGTACCCCGACGACTCCGCCAAGCGAAGTCCGTAAATCTGGGACAGTCCCCTCAGAAAGACCCGCCGATGGTGAACTCCCACATGGACGATCTCTCGTCTTCTTTCTTGTCGAGATTGTATCCCCACTCGAGCCGTAGCGGCCCTATCGGAGAATACCACCTTATGCCGAATCCCGCGCCCTTTCGGAGGTCATTGGTCTTTATCGCGCCTTCGTAGGCGTTGCCCATGTCGAAGAAAAGCACTCCCCTGAAGTTGTCCTTGGCCGAGATGGGGAATATGTATTCGCTGTTGAATACGACCTTGGACCGGCCTCCTATGGTCTCTCCCGTAACGGAGTCCCGAGGCCCGAGGCTTCGCGTCTCAAAGCCGCGCACGGAACTCATGCCGCCGAGGAAATATCTTTCGAAAATCGGCACCTCCTGTCCGCCGAAACTGTGCGTATAGCCTACCACACCCCTTACTGAAAATACAGTCTCCCACGGCAAAAGAAAGTACTTGGAGGCGGAGCCCTCGTATTTTACGTAATTGACCGTGCCGCCCAAAGCCCCGCCCGCCGTCTCGGCCGAAAGCGTCGCCAAAACGCCCTCGGTCGGGAAGAATAAATCGTCCCTCGTATCGTGCTTGACGAGCGTGGTTAGGCTTGAGACCGTGCTCCGCCCCTCCTGCTCCAATATTATCGCCGACGCCGAGGCCGCGACGCCGCTTATGTCCACGTTCTCGAGCCTGTAATTAAGATGCAAGTATGTGTTCCTCTTGTAAAGCGGCAGCCCGAGCCTCAAGCCGAAACCATCCTTGCTTTCGGTGAAGTCCGGGTACTCGCGCAACGTTTTGAAGAGGTCCAATCCGGCGGAAATGGGCCTGTCGAAAAGCCACGGCTCGGTAAAGGACAATTGGTACCGGTTGCTCGTGGCGCTTACCGAGCCGGAGAGGTCGAGTTTAAGGCCTGTCCCCATGAGGTTACTCTGCGAAATAGAGGCCGTGCCGACAATCTTATCCACGCTCGAATACCCTACGCCGAACGTAACCGCCCCTGTAGGCCTTTCCTTTACCTCCACGTCCACGTTGACCTTGTCCCCACCCGGACCCTCGGTCTTCACCACGGAGACGTCCTCGAAATAACCCAGCCGTTTAAGGTTGTTTTTGCTCTTCTTTAGGGC
>JBAQMW010000297.1:0-5546 GCA_049303155.1 Thermodesulfobacteriota bacterium
AAAACCCCTCACCTCATTCCTCTCCCCCGACCCGCGCCGCTTGGCGCGGGTGCCCCGGAGAGGAAGTAAAAAAAACCCTCCCTTTTGTGTGACGGATGGAAAATTTAAACTCCCCTTCCTCGACGCCTCCGTTCCTCACGCGAGCCCCAGACCTTTCAAAAACCCGTAAATCTTTTCAAACGCCTCCTCGACTGTTATCTTCCCCATGCACTCGGCGGCGTCGCAGTCCCTTTCCCTGCAAGGCGAGCACTCGGCCCCCGCGCTTATGACGATTGATTTTTTGTTGAAAGGCCCCGTGTAGGCCGCGTCAGTCGGGCCGAATATTGCGGCCACAGGCGTATCCATGGCCGAAGAAAGATGCATTGCCCCTGAATCGCAGCTTACCACAAGCCCTGCCTTCTTAATAATGCCGGCGAGTGTCCTTATGTCCGTTTTACCCGCGAGATTCAAGGACGTACTCTTCATCATGCCTCTTATGCCCTCCACGTAAGCAACGTCATTGCCCGTGCCGGTAAAAACTATGTCCGCCCCAATAGCATCATGCAGCTTATCGGAAAGAGCTGCGAACCTCTCCGCGCTCCACATCTTGGAACGCCACCTCGAAGTCGGGCTCACCACGACAAGAAGACGCCGCTCCGAACCAAACCCCTTAATAAGCCCGCTTGCCTCGCGGACTGTTTCATCGCTCAAATCTATCGAGAGGTCGTAATCGCCTGAAATTTTCTCGTCCAAAAGACCCTCTACTACGGAGACGTTTTCAACCACCGCGTGAGACGTGCCCCGCGTTGCGCCAAATTTTTTGGTGTAGAAGACGGCGCTCATCTCCCTCGAGCCCGGATAGCACACCCTCTCGATTGCGCCTGAAAGATAGGCCATGACCGAACTCTTAAGCAAACCCTGAAGGTCTATGGCTATATCTGTCTTGACAGAGCGGAGTCTTCTCAGAAAGTCCGCTATCTCGGACAAAGAATTACCCCTATACTCGATTATTTCGTCAATAAAGCCGCAGTCGCGGAAAAGTGGGCTGTATTCTTTTTTTATGACCCAGCGTATTTTCGCGTCCGGGCAATTTTTCCTCAAAAACCGCACGGCAGGAACGCCGTTTATGACGTCGCCAAGGGAACTGTACTTGACTATCAATATGTTTTTGCCTTCTAACATCGCATTATCGTAACAAAAAGGCCTCTTGGTGGCAAACCAAATGTGGGGAGATGCAGTTATATGTCGCAAGCGATATTGCCTTGCCTGCGCAAACCATGATGAGACATCGCACACTTCATATATAAAAGAAAAAAACGCGGCCAATGAATTAAATCATTGAAATAAGGGTTTTTTTATGGAAATATCTAATCAACCGTTGAAAAGGAGGTTTTCATGAAAAGAATTTTCTTGCTCGCATTGCTTTTTGTTTTCATCTTCCCTCTCGAGCCGAAGGCGGCAGAGGAAGTCTCGGTTAAAGAAGCGGCAGTGGCTACGGGCATAAAAAACCTCGCTCCCGAAGGAGTCGCGGAAACCTTTCCTTCGAACGTGGGCAAACTCTACTGCTACAGCTTGATTATGAACGGCCAAGGCGCCTCGGTCATTCACAAGTGGTATCATAAAGAAGACCTCCGCGCCGCCATACCCCTCGCGATAAAATACCCGAGCCATAGGACTTACAGCGAAAAAAGAATTTTTCCTGGGGGCAAAGGCGACTGGAGAGTGGAAATAACCAAAGAAGACGGGACGATACTCAAGACAGTCAAATTCAAAGTGGAATAGAGCGGTTCCCGGCCGCCGGTTACGCGGTCTTGAGCAAATCCCTCAAAGACGGGTGATACGGCCCCGCGACAACCTTATCGCCGAACTCTTTGGAATGATGAAGCCCCACCCTTATTACCGGTATCCCCTGTTTTTCAAAAATATCCATGACCTTCTTTAGCGCGGGAATCATGGAAGACAACGTCCACGGCTCATATTCTCCCTTGAGATACATCTCGTGAAGTTCCGTGCCCTTCACAACGACAGTCGGATAAAGGCGCACGGCAACGGGCCTTAACTCGGCGGCATTTACCGCGCTCTCGATAATGCTCGCCTCACCGTCTCCGGGAAGGCCGGGCATTAATTGCATTACGACGTCAAACGAAAAACTTTTTAGAGTTTCGACCGCCTTTGCCGTATCAGCCGCGCTATGCCCCCGTCCGGAAAGGCGAAGCACGGTATCGTTCATTGACTGGACTCCGAGTTCGACGGTCTCAACGCCGTAACGCTTAAGCAACTTGCAAACAACGCCGTCAATCAAATCAGGCCGGGTCGAAACCCTTATCGAATCAACCCTTCCCGAACGCTTGAACTCGAACGCGATGGCGAGATAGCCTTCCAAGACGGCTTCCGGAAGGCCGGTAAAACTTCCGCCGTAAAAGGCGATTTCTTTTTTGCCAGACCCATGCTTCGCATTGGTGCCCCGGTTCCACGTCGAGAGGAATTTTTCGACAGTCGCGATAACCTCAAACTTCGTCGGAAGGGCAATGGCTCCGGTAACGCTTTTCTGGTCGCAGAAAACGCAAATAGACGGACATCCGCCGAAGGGAATGAATACCGGGATTATGAGCTGCTTTTTTCTTGCCACGCTACTCAATGCCTCTTTTTAAAAGTTCCTCTAACGCCTCTTTGGCCGATGCCTGCTCCGCGTCTTTTTTCCGCGCCCCGCTTCCCTTGCCCATGACCTCGCCGTTCACGAGCGCCTCGACGCAAAATTTCTTTTTATGGGACGGCCCCTCCTCTGATACGAGCCTGTAAAGAGGAGCTTTCTTGAACCGCCTCTGCGTAAGTTCCTGCAATTTCGGCTTGTAATCGAAGTACTTCTCGCCCTGAAAGGCGTCTTTCAAGAGAGGCAAAAAAAGTTTCTTAATCAGAGCCTCCGCCGCCGGAAACCCGTTATCGAGATACGCGGCCGCGATAAGGGCCTCGAACGCGTCCGCAAGTATGGCGGGGTTTTCCGAGCCCCTGCTTTTTTTCTCCCCCTTGCCGAGGCGTATCAATTCCCCCATGCCGAGCTCGCTTGCGAGGCCGGAAAGAACGGCTCTGTTGACGAGCCTCGACCTCATGGAGGTAAGTTCTCCTTCCTGAAGTTCCGGATACGCAGAGTAAAGGATATCGCTTACGACGGCCGAGAGCACCGCGTCCCCCAAAAACTCGAGCCTCTCGTTCGACTCGCCCGAGCCCTTTTCGTTGACGAAAGAACTGTGGACGAATACGCTTTCGAAAAGATCGGCGTCCTTGAAGGAAAACGAAATCCTCTTCATAAGCCTTTTCTTGGCCTCGATCCTTGTCACCTAATAAACAGCCTCGACATTTTTAAGCCCCTTACGGTAGTCTTCCTCGTCAAGATTGCTTTTTACCCCGAACGAAGCGAGAACGTCTATCATCTCGCTTATGGACATGCCGGCAAGTAGAGCGGCCTTCCCAATGGACGCGCCGCCTTTCTTGTATTCCTCTATCGCGAGATGGACCCTGCCCTTTTCTATAAGGTCCCTTACCGCAGTGGATATGTCCTCCTTTTCCTCGCTGGCAAGTTCCTTTACGAAATCATAGTCCCTTTTATCTATCCTGATGCTCATCGTCTTGTAAGGCATAACATTACCTCCTATCCTATTTTAAGCCTTGCTTTTGCTACTTTTATTATGCCGCCACCGTATCTGCCATATTTGATAAGAGCGTTCAGCGAGGCCTTTGCCCTTTCGGCGTCAATCGTCCCTTTATCCTTCATCCTGACCAATATTGCTATGGCGGACGTAAAAGACATCTTGAGCATCTTACACGCCTTTATTGCGTTTCTATCGTCCGTTGCCGTTATTTTCGCCTTTCTTTCAATGGCCAAAACTATGGCCTCCGCCTCGCCGGCGCATATGTTAAAATCACCCATGAGTCTGCCGCGCAAGCCGGCGTTTGATATTTTCGCCACAATGATTTTCTTATCCTCCACCCTCTTCTGTATCAGCACGGCGTCAAACGTCTTCTTTTGACGGCAACACTCCCTTTCGACTTCCTGCGGAATCAAAATCATTCCGCCGTAATCGTTAATAAACTCGTCGAGGAGTTCCGCCTTTGCAAGCAGTATGAGGGTCGAAGAATCGAAAACTATCATGATTACAAATTATTATACACGCAATAAATGGAATAATCAACGGGAAAGACGGTCTGCGACCCTCGCCGCATTAGCGTCTTCCATCCGAGCCAATCCCTTACATCGCAGGGCAACCATTTAGGGTTGCGTTGTTACGCTGGGCTACCCCACCCTAACCCTCCCCAACAAGTGGGGAGGGGGAAAAGGTGAAAAAATTCACCATAGCCCTGAGCTACAAGGCCTTTGTTATCCAGCCTCCGCCGAGCACGACGTCCTTGTCGTAGAAAACAACCGCCTGCCCCGGAGCCACGGCCTTTTGCGGGCTTCCGAACACAACCTCGACTCTTCCGTCTTCAAAAGGTTTTACCTTCGCCGAAACTCCCTCATGGCGATAGCGTATCTTTACTGAAACGTCTTGCCCTGCGCGAGGGGGCTCGTTTATCCAATTTAAAGACCTCGCCAAAAGGCCTCTTGAAAAGAGTTCGTCTTCCCTGCCCACCATGAGACGGTTTCCTTTTACGTCTATTCCGAGCACGTAATAAGGCCCTCCTCCGTCTTTTATGTCCAAGCCTTTTCTCTGCCCTACTGTGTATCTGAAGAGCCCGTTATGAGTTCCAACGACCGCTCCGTCGCTCGTAACCATGTCTCCCTTTCCGGAGCCTGTTCTTTCAAAAACAAACCCCGCGTAATCGCCGTCGCCTATGAAACATATATCCTGGCTTTCTTTTTTTTCGGCGATAGCGAGGCCGAAGCCCTTTGCCCGCTGCCTCACCTCTTCTTTGGTCATCTCCCCGACCGGAAAAAGCGTCTTGGATAACTGAGATTGGGTCATGGTAAAAAGAAAATAACTCTGGTCTTTCCCTGCGTCAACTCCCTTTAAAAGATGATACCTCCCGTCATCGCTGCGCCCCGATGCCTTTAGATACGGGGCGCTCCGTATTGAAACATCGGAGCGCCGTATTCTCGCGTAGTGGCCTGTTGCGAGATAATCGGCCTCAAGTTCCTCCGCCTTCTTAAGAAGGACGTCGAACTTCATCACCTCGTTACACTTGACGCACGGATTCGGGGTCTCTCCTGCGGCGTAACTCTTTACGAAATACTCAACCACCTCGCGCGAGAACGCCTCCTCCATATTCATGACGTAAAAAGGTATGGACAGGGCATTACAGACCCTCCTTGCGTCGTAGACGTCTTCCAAAGAGCAGCAACTCCCCTCGGTAGAGCCTTCCGCTTCGGATGCGGAGTAATCCCAAAGTTTCATGCTGACTCCGACGACTTCGAAACCCTTTTCTATAAGGAGCGCGGCCGCTACCGAGGAATCAACCCCGCCGCTCATTGCGACTATGACCTTTTTTTTCTTCATAAATTAAAAACCTTTACCTCATGCTTATTAAAATAAAATCGCCTTCCGCATAAAAAAACAGGCGAGCCGATGCAACAT